>NZ_CAJPJE010000014.1:0-47499 GCF_905369875.1 Actinomyces sp. ICM47 | reverse complement strand
GAGGCGGACTCCCGCCACGCCGCAATACGCCTCGCGAGCGCCTGCGGGGCGCGCCTCGACGACGCCAGCCCCATCGCGGACGGCACCCTGCCGGGCGGCGTGCGCCTGCACGCTGTCCTCCCACCAGTCTCAGGATCGGGGACCCTCATCTCCCTGCGCGTCCTCGGCACCCGTCGGCTGGGCGTCGCAGACCTCGAGGCCTGCGGGACACTGCCCGGCGCGGTGGGGATGCTCCTGCGGGCGCTCGTTGTCTCGCGGGCGAACGTCCTTGTGAGTGGGGCGACCGGCAGTGGCAAGACCACCCTCCTGAGCGCCGCCCTCTCCCTCGTCCCCTCCGGCGAACGCATCGTCTGCATCGAGGAGGTCGCCGAGGTCGCGCCCGCCCACCCGCACTGCGTCCACCTCGTCGAACGCAAGCCAAACGTCGAAGGACGAGGAGGCGTCACCCTCTCTGACCTCGTGCGCGCGGCCATGCGCATGCGCCCCGACCGCCTCGTCCTCGGCGAGTGTCGAGGCCCCGAAGTGCGCGACGTCCTCACCGCCCTCAACACCGGACACGACGGCGGCTGGGCGACCCTGCACGCCAACGGCGCGCGCGACGTGCCCGCGCGGCTCGCGGCGCTCGGCGCACTCGCGGGCATGAGCGAAAGCGCTGTCTGTGCCCAAGCCTCCAGCGCTCTCGACGCCGTCCTCCACATGCGCCGCTCCACCTTCGCTCACCGCTGGGTCGCCGAGGTCGGCGTCCTCACGCGTACATCCTCCGCCCTCCAGTGCGTGCCCGCACTCAGCGTCAGCGTCGATGGGCGCGTCACCGAGCACGAGGCCTGGGGCACTCTGGCCGGGAGGGCTGGGATATGAGGTGGGTTGCGCGTGCACTGGTGGGGACCTCCAGCATCCGTGGTTGCAGCGTAGCGTCGTGTGGTTTCCCGAGGGGCTGGGGCGGCCTCGTTCCTGTTGGCGTTGCTGCTGACGGGGGTGCCTGGCTGCTGATCGTTGCGTTGGTGGGTGCCGCGCTCGGAGCGTGCGCGCTGCGGCTGCTGGCGTGCTGCGTCGCCCGCCTCCTGCGGGCACGCCGCGAGCGACGGGTCGTGCGGGCGTGGTCCGGGCCTTCCCCTGCAATCAGACGCGGCGGTACCTCGCCTCCGGCTGTGATTGCACGCCTGCGCGCTGGTCTCCACGTCTTCCGGAATGCCTCCGCACACCACCGCGGTCGCGCACAGGGAACGCCCTCTCCTCGCGAGATCGCCCTCCTCGTCGCAGAGGTCGCAACGCGTCTCCGCGCGGGAGCCCCGGTCTCGTCCGCGTGGGGACAGGCTCTGGCGCGCATCGGCGTGGGAAGCACGGGCAGCATCGACGACGTCTACCCGCCCGTCCTCGACCAGTGGGCGCGCGAACCGAGCAGGTGGCGCGCCCACCTGACGGGCGGGCGCTCCCCGGAAGTGGCAGCCGCCCGGTCTAGTGCCGCTTCGGTGATCGTGGCCTGTCGATTCAGCCACGGCCTCGGCGCGCCCCTGGCCGACGTCCTCGACGCGATCGGGGATGCCATCGATGACGCGCAGGCCGTCGAGGAGGCACGGCGCGTCGCATCAGCGGGGCCGCTCATGTCCGCGCGCGTGCTCGCCGCGCTGCCCCTCGTGGGGGTTGTGGCCGCGCTGGCGCTCGGGGCTTCTCCCTGGTCTTTCTACACGGGCGGCGGGCCCGGGAGTGCCTGCGCCGTCAGTGGGCTGGTCGCGTGGGGAGCGGGCATCGCCTCGTGCAGGCGGATCGTCGCTCGCTGTCGGAGCGCGGATACGGGCGTGGGGCGCGCGGGTGTAGGGCGCGCGGCCCCAGCAGTCCGCACCGATACCCCGGGAAGTGACGCGGCACTCGCGTGCGACCTGGTCGCCTCGGCCCTGGCCTGCGGCGCTTCAATCCCGCGCGCGCTTGACGCACTCGCCCACGCCTGCACGCACGACGCCCTGTCGTGGACCGCCGCTGCCCTGCGCCTGGGGGCCACCTGGGAGGAGGCCTGGGAGGACACACCCACCTGGGCCGTGCCCCTGCGCGATGCGCTCGAGGCCTCGTGGACCGCCGGCACCGCGCCCGATGGAATGCTTGCACGCTGCGCCACCTGGGAACGACGCACGCGACTCGTCGACGCGCGCACAAAAGCGGAAGAACTCTCCGTGCGCCTCGTCGGCCCCCTCGGAGCGTTCTTCCTGCCCGCGTTCCTCCTCCTCGGCATCGCGCCCCTCCTCGCCCACCTCATGACCGGTATCGGAGGGTAGGGGAGGACGAACTACTTGCAGGCGCGGGGTGCAGTGCCCGTGGCCCGATTCTGCGGGGCAGCGCCGCATCGTCCTCGAGTCGAGGCACGAGGCCTAGGCCCGTTCGCCCGAGCGGGCAGTGCCGCATCGACAGGGCTCGGTGTCGCGCCTCACCGGCAGACGTAGCGGACCCTCCTCTGGTCTCAACAGCAACGCGTACCCCATCCACAGGGATGCGCTGCGACGATCCTTATCCACAGCCCCCTCTCGTGTCGCGGCGCTATCCACAGGGGCAAGTTTCCGGCTGGAATGCGACAGACATAGCCGCGCACACTGGCCCTGCGCGCACCCGCGCGCACGTAGAAAGGACAGATCAATGACGATTATTGAACGCATCGACAACGCCGCTACCCGGGCGCAGCTCGCCGCGATGGGCACCCTGCGCGATGCCGCCCAACGCCTCCAAGGGCCGCGCGACGACACCTCGGCTCGCGGCCCTCGCGACCCCGAGGAGGGCGCCACCACCGTCGAATACGCGATCGGCACCATCGCCGCCGCTGGATTCGCAGGACTGCTTATCGTGATCCTCAAATCGGACGCGGTGCGCGCAGCCCTCGAATCCGTCATCCAGGAGGCGCTCAACACCCGATGAGACGCGACGACGCAGGATATGTCACCGTCGAACACGCCGTGGGCTTCGCCGCCGTCACCCTCGTTATCGGCGTGCTCGCCGCGACCGCGCAGGCAGGCCTGACCGGCTCCTCCCTGTGCCAGGCCGTCCGTGAGGGCGCTCGCGCCGCCTCCATTGGGGAAGCCAACGCGCAGGACGCGGCCACGGCCTCGTATCCGGGCGGTTCCTACACAGTCGAGCGCGGGAATGGCCGTGTGACCGTTACCGGCAGCGCCCCGTATCGCGGTGCCGCCGGATGGATCGGGGGCCAGGCACACTGCACGGTCACGACCATCGACGAAGGGGATCTGCCGTGACCCGCCCACTCGATACGCCACCCGACCGCCTCGGCGACGAAGGATCCGGAACAGTCAACAGCCTCGGACTCATCGCTCTGGCGATTACCCTCGCTCTTCTCCTCGCGGGAGTCGGTGCCGCGCGCACCGCTGCCGTGCGGCTGCAAGCCGTCGCAGACCTAGCGGCGCTCGCGGGGGCCGAGCGTTCCGCGACCTCCCCCTGGGAGGACGTCGGGGCGGTGCCCTGCGACGAGGTGGCCTCCGTCACCGCAGCCAACGGGGTCGGTGTTGAGTCGTGCGAAGTGCTTGGCAGCGACTGCCGGGTGATTGTGAGCGAGTTCGTCAGGATCATGGGAGTGTCTGTCGAGATTCGCGCGAAAGCACGCGCCGGTCAGGAACAGTGAAAAACTCTCAGGAAACTATCAGGTGCGTTCAATGCTTCCCACAGGTGGGGCCTCTACATTAAGAGTCATCAAGCCACAGGAATCGCTGACAGAGGTGATCCGAGAAAGGGAACGCATCGGGAGACTTGCACTGTGTTGATGGGATGCTCGAAGGGGCCGACCGTAAGGTCGGCCCCTTCGAGTACGTGCAGCCTGTTAACGCGGAGTTACAGGGTTAAAGGATAAAACGTGTTGGTTTTGCGGTGACTTTTCGGCTTTGCAGCGCGGGAAATTCACTATTTTAGTCGGTCGTGTGTGCCTCGATTATGTGAATACTGAAGCATCGTGGGTGTGTGGCTGTCCCATGGTTCGTGACGGATTGGCTGCGTGCGACAACGACTTGGACTCCAACGCGTCCCGCATGTGAACCCCCTGTTCCGCATGTGGGCCGCCTGTCCCGTACGTGGGCGTGGCTGCCCAGCTTCGGAATAGCGGGTTAGCGTGCGGGTGAGAGGAGTCCTTCGATCGGCGCGCGGCGCACTGGACAACGTTCTGTTGGATGAGGTCAATCTAGATAACCCAGGCATCGTGGGCGTGGTTCCCCAACGATGTCGCACGAAATTCCCATGTAAACCTTTCATGCTTTGAAATTAGATCGTTGGAATTGCAACGTTTATGAGGGTGACTAACAACTGGCCTGGGGGAATTGCATGCGACTTTTGAAGAGGGCTGTCCCTACGCGCCGGTAGCGCGGGATGGGCCAGGGATCTGCACGCTATTTCAGCGAGGGGTGTGCCTACGCGCCGGGGGCACGTTCCTGAAGGTAGGTGAGCAGCGTGATCGCGCCCTGCTTGGACAGGGGTTCGTTGCCGTTGCCGCACTTGGGGGATTGGATGCAGAGCGGGCACCCGGACTCGCAGTCGCAGGAGGAGACGGCCTCGAGCGTGGCGGCCACCCACGAGCGCGCGCTGTGAAAGCCGGTGAGCGCGTGCCCGGCACCGCCCCGGAACGCGTCGTGAATGAACACGGTGGGCGCGCCTGTGTCGTCGTGCAGCTCCGTGGACAGGCCACCCAGGTCCCAGCGGTCGCAGGTCGCGATGAGTGGCAGGATGCCGATCATCGCATGCTCGGTCGCGTGCAGGGTGCCCGCCAGGTCCGCCGCCTCGATCCCCATCGCGGCCAGCGCCGTGGGGGTCAGGGTGAACCACGTGGACTTCGTAGGCAGCGTGTGGGTGGGGAGGAACAGCTCGATGTTGCGGATGAACTCGAGTCCGGGCAGGCGCAGCAGGTCGTAGTCGGTGACCCGCGTCGACACGTTCGTCGGCCCGTGATGCCATGTGACCGTTCCATCCCCGCACACGTACGTCTCCTCGATGGCGCACACCTCGACGCTCGTGTGGGTCGCCGAGCGCGTGCGCAGGGGAGTGCGCACCTCCTCGACCAGGGCGACGCGCGCGTCATCGACCCGCGCGGGCGGGATGATGATCGACGAGGCCTGGGCCTCCTCCCGCTCCCCGCTCTCCGGGTGGCCGCTTCCCCGGGTGCCGCCCCCGGCCTCGGGCAGGAGTGCGCGCGGCCACCCCTGGGAGGCGGGAGCGGTGGGCGTGGTGAGGGAGTTGAGGGAGAGGACGTGGAAGGTGTGCCCCTGGTGGATGTAGATGGCGCCGGGGAAGACATGGGCGTCGGCGGAAGCCTGGTCGATCGTGCCGATGACGGTGCCGGTGGCCGCGTCGACGATCTGGACGTCCCCGGCGGCGCCGCGCAGGTCGGTGAGGTTGCTGGGGTGTTCGGGCCGGGTGGCGTCCCAGAAGAATCCGGCGGGCCTGCGCTTGAGGTAGCCGTCGGCGACCAGCCGCCCAACGACACCGCGCAGTTCCATGCCAAAGTAGGTGATATCGGACGGCCTGATCGGTATTTCGGCGGCTGCGGCGGCGACGTGCGGGGCCAGCACCCACGGATTAGATGGGTCGATGACGGAGGCCTCGACCTCGCCGAGGATGTGTTCCGGGTGGCGCACCAGGTACGCATCCAGCGGGTTGTCAGAGGCGATGAGAACGGAGGTGCCCGGAGCGCCCGCGCGACCCGCGCGCCCGATCTGCTGGCGCAGGGACGCGCGCGTGCCCGGCCAGCCGACCGTGATCGTCGCGTCTAGCCCAGAGATGTCCAGGCCCATCTCGAGCGCCGACGTCGTGGCGAGCGCCCGTACTTCTCCCGTGCGGATCGCCTCCTCGAGCGCGCGACGCTCCTCGGGCAGGTAGCCGCCGCGATATGCGCCCACCCGTCCCGCGTTCGCCGAACCACGCGCCGAGAGGCGGTCGCGCACCTGAGCGGCCACGGCCTCGGCCCCCGCACGTGAGCGTACGAAGGTGAGCAGGCGCGCGCCCTCCTCGATGAAGGCGGCGGCCAGGTTCGCGGCCTCGACCCCGGCGCTGCGCCGCACGACCGGGACCTTGAGCGTGGCCGTGCCGGGAGGCGCGTCGAGGGCTGCCAGGAATGAGGAAATGTCGATCTCGGACTCGTCGGCCATGATCGCGCCCTGCCACAGGACCAGCTCGTGCGCACCCGCTGGTGAGCCGTCCTCGGTGATTGCAACAGCGTCGCGCCCCGTCAGCGCGCGCCCCACCGACGCCGCGTCGCGCACCGTCGCGCTGAGCATGACCACGCGCGGATCCGCGCCCAAGTGGTGAGCGACGCGCAGCAGACGGCGCACGACCAGCGCGATATGCGAGCCGGTCACGCCGCGCCAATGGTGGGCCTCGTCGATGACGATGAGGCGCAGCGACGCCAAAAAACGCGACCAGCGCTGGTGCGACGGCAGCATCACGTAGTGCAGGAAATCCGGGTTCGACAGGATCAGGTCAGCGCCCGCCCGCGCCCACTCCTTCGCCTCGCGCGGCGTGTCCCCGTCCACGGTCGTCGCGCGCACTCGGCGCAGCCTCTCATCGACGAGGCGGTGGCCTCCTTCCGGGTCCGCTCTCCCCAGTGCGTCAGTCGGTGCGTCGTTCTGGCCAAGAAGCGCCATGAGTGAGGCCAGCTGATCCGCCGCCAGAGCCTTCGTCGGAGCCAGGTACAGGGCCGTCGGGCGGCGGTGGATCGCGGAAATACGCGACGAATCCTCGGCCTCCACCAGCTCGGAGAAGATCGGTGTCCACGCGGCCAGAGACTTGCCGGATCCCGTGCCTGTCGCAAGCACGACGTCGCGGCCCTCGCGCAGGGCATCCATGGCCTCGCGCTGATGAATCCACGGGCGCTCCACGCCGCGCCGTGCCCACGCGTCCACGACCGCGGGTGAGGCCCACTGCGGCCACTGTGCGATCCGCCCCGAACGCCCCGCCAGCGTCATGTGGCCGAGCAGTCGGTCATCCCCGGCGCTCAAGCGCTCCAACACCGCCAGCAGGTCAGCGGGGGAGGGAGAAGGGAGAGCAGGTGCACCAGTGGTGCTCGGTTGCGCCTGATCGCCCGCCTCACCCCGAGGGGGCACCGACGACCCCATGCCCGGGGCCAACCGCGCGTGCTCGCGTGAACCCGCCCCGGCCTCGTGTGAGAAGGACGATGAGCGGTCAGCGCTCATCCGAGTCCGGGTTCACCCACCCCAGGGCCTCGGAGGCCGACTCCTTCACGTACTCCATCGCAGCAATGCCCGTCGAAATACCCGACGCAATCACGTCGCGCAACTGATTGTTCGACAGGCCTGGCTTCGTGTCCACCACGAAATCCGCGTACACGCCCAGCTTCCCCTCGGGAGTCGTCGCCGTGTAGACCGTCGGGAAGTACTTCTCACGATTCCAGTTATCGGCCGTCGCGAACATTGCGTGCTCGCCGGTCTCGGCTGGAATATCCGGCTCCCACAGGGCGCGAATCGACAGGAAACGTCCCGCCGCATCAAACGACACCAGGAAAGGAACGCGGTCGAAGATTGCGCCGCCAGCGCGCCCCTCCTCAATGATGTCCAAGGCGTAACCCATCTCGCGAACACAGGCCACCACGCGCTCAAAGTTAGCCGGGTAAGGCGTCGTATCGTCCTCGGGAACCACAAAAGGAACGTTCATCGCTGCGCCTCCGCGCTCTCGCTGACCCAATCCACGAACCCAGGCAGCGTCACCTCAAGATCCGCGAAGAAACCCATGATCATCGACATAGACGTTTCAAAGAAATGATCCAGCTGCGCCTGCGTCAATCCGGACAGCACAACGATGTTGCACTCTGCGATCAGGCCGTACTGCGTGCCATCTTCGAGCGGAGCCACGTATGCCTTCGGACCCGTGCGCGTCGAATTGCAGGTCGCAACCTCGTGGGCCAGCTCCCCAAACTGCTCCGGCGTGCGGGCGATGCCCCGCCACTGTGCGCGCAGCTGTAGGATCTGAGGATTCGTCGCGTTCCAGAAAAACGCGGCGTTCGGCGTCAGATACGCCAACTCACCCTCGTTGTAATCGCCGAAACGCACGTCACGAGACCGCAACAGATCTCGAATGCGATCGGTGCTCACAGGTGAAGAAGTGGCCACTGACAACTCCCGACGTAAACGTGCAGAATCGGACACACCCACTCTAACCGAGGCCCCCGTCACGCGCGCGCCCACCTCCGTGCGCTGTGAGCGCAGCCCAGAGCCACGAAAATACTTGTGACGAGGTTGTGGCGGGGCAACAGGTTAGGCCCCATCGTCCCTGATCCCAGCTTTGAAACATGTCTCCAACCCGCATGTGACCCACCACCAATCCGCGATTTTGCGCCACACTCCACTACAGTGTGTACCTGAATGATTGCACCAACGCGAACGGAGGATAGGATGGACGACCCCAATTCTGCCCTGCCCTCCGACCCCACCGTCGACGAGTCCTACACCCGAGGATCACGCCCCGTTCAGCCCCGCACCCGCTCTGGTTCGCGCACATCCGGCAACGACAAAGACCCCCAGAAGAGCGCGACAAACCGCAAGGAAACAGCGGGAAACGAGACTCGCACATCCGCCTCATCCAGCGTCTCCACCAAGGAACGCCCCGCCCGCGCGCGCACCACAACCAGCCGCAGCGCGAGCGCGGACGACAACGGGACCGAACTAACGCCTCGTCCCCTCAGTGACGACAGATGGTACCGGCACAAACTGGCTCGACGTATCGCCGGAGTGACCGCCTGTCTCTCGCTTACCGCATTCATTAGCTATGGCGTGCTGAGTACCTCGTACGGACAGGTGATCGATACGATCCTCATGGAAGGCATGATGCGCTCAGCCAGACAGTATGCGGGATTCTCCACCCTCATCACTGGCCTTGTGTCCGTGCCTGTCCTGGTCGGCATCGGTGTGCTCGTCGCCATCGTCGCGGCCGCCAGGCGTCGAGCCACACTGGCCGGGCGGGCCCTCGGCGCGGTTGTCGGAGCCAACGTCACCACCCAAATTCTCAAGGACTACGTCCTCACCCGGCCCAGCCTCGGCGTGACCACCGGCGTCGTCAACTCCCTGCCATCCGGCCACGCGACCGTCGCCGTCACCCTCTCCCTCGCCCTCATCGTCGTCGCACCCCAATGGTTCCGCGGCCCCTCCGCATGGATCGGATGGGCATGGACCTCCCTCATGAGCGTGTCCGTCATGATGGAAGGCTGGCACCGCCCCTCCGACGCCATCACCGCCGCGCTCATCGCCGGCGCGTGGGCACTCGCCCTCTCACCCATCGAGCGGCGACCCCGGCATGGCATCAAAGTTCAGCGCATCATGGTCTGGGTGTGCATGACACTCGTTATCATCGCCATCGTCGCGACGATTGCCGCCATGTGGGGGTTCAGCATGTCCGCCGCTGCACCCGGATCCGGCTACGGCTTCGAGTACTTCCTGGAAATCCGCCCCTGGCGCTCGCGCGTCCTCGGTGTCGCCGCTATCGCGTGGGTTAGCGCCATCTGCGGTCTCATCATCCACGAGGTCGACCGCCTCGCAGGCGAATAATCGCTGCTGTCTGCGACAGCCCGGGGTCCGCTTTTTCTCGCTTGCCTGCGTGTGGTGCCTGGGGGCGGCGGCCCGCCCGCGAGATCGCCACACGCGAGCCTGCGGCTCGGAGTGGTCGATCTCGAAGCCCGGCCAGGCCCTGCCGCCGCCCCCAGGCACCCTAGTTGGGCTGCTCGCGGGTGGACTGTCTGCATGTCCGGCCAGGCCCTGCCGCCGCCCCCAGGCACTGTAGCCGGGCTGCTCGCGGGTGGACTGTCTGCATGCCCGGACGCCGCCGAGGCCGCGCTCCTGGGATAATGGCGGAGTCCGTTGTTGCCTCGTGAAAGAATCGCCATGGCCCCCGCCTCCACTGTCGTTACGTCCACGCCGGCGCGCCTCATCCTTGGCCTGCTGCGCCTCGCGGTCGGCTTCGTGTTCCTGTGGTCCTTCCTGGACAAGACCTTCGGCCTGCACTATTCCACGGGTCCGTCGCGCGCGTGGATCAACGGTGGAACACCCGCGCAGAGCTACCTGACGGGAGCCACCACCGGCAAGCCCCTGGCTTCCTTCTTCGAGTCCCTCGCCCTACCTGTGACCGACTGGGTGTTCATGCTGGGCCTGCTCGGCATTGGTCTGGCGATGGTGCTCGGTATCGGGACGCGCCTGGCGGCGCTCGCGGGCGTCGTCATGCTGGGCTTCATGTACGCGGCCGTCGCACCGTGGGTGTGGGGTTCCCTCAACCCGGTCGTCAACGAGCACCTGGTGTACGCGCTCGTCCTCATCCTCGTCCCCCTGACCAACGCGGGCGACACAATCGGTCTGGGCACTTGGTGGAAGGGCTTGGGCCTGGTGAAGAAACTGCCCTTCTTGGTCTGATTAGGTCCGCTTTATCGACGAGGCCGTGGCCGGGTTTTCCGGTCGCGGCCTCGCCCTGTGTATCAGCCCGTGTGGGCGGGGAGGGTGTGATGCGATGGGACGTTGGTCCTCGAAAAGTCATTGCGAATCAGCGTCGTGACCAGGGGAACTACGCCTCCCGCGTGCCTCATTTCTGACGGACGAATGACACTAGATATAGTGTTAACCGTTCGGCTTAAACACTACATCTAGTGTGCGGCGTGTCTGCCCCTCCACGTCTGGGGATGGCGCGCGCCGGGCGGAGGGTAGCGCCTCCACCCACAGTGCCACGGCCTCGCCCCGCAAGGGCATACCGTCCACGACGTGTCGAACACGCCTTGAGCGACAGCAGTACCCTCGCTCCCGCCGCCCGCAGTCGAGACGGCCGGGCACCGCAATGTTCACATAGCCCAGCAGCAGAAACCGCTATAGCGCACACAGCACCCGCGCAGCGCACAGAATCAAAATCAAGACAGGACAGGGACCATGACCGCACCCCGCTACGACGTTGACGCCATTGCAACCGTGGAGGAATACCTCGACCGCTCCGATTGGCGAGTCAACGCCAACGCAAACCAGGGGTATTCGCTCGGCGGCCTGATCCTGAATTCAGCGGGCAAGATCGTCGCCAACTACTGGCTTGAGCACGTCTACACGCCTGAGATCGGTGCCCCGCACCGCGAGGGCGACTATCACATCCACGACCTCGACATGTTCGCCGGATACTGCGCCGGCTGGTCCCTCAAGCGCCTCATTCAGGAGGGCTTCAACGGAGTGGGCGGCGCAATTGCCTCGGCCCCGCCGCGCCACTTCTCCTCGGCCTGTGGCCAGATCGTCAACTTCCTCGGAACCCTCCAGAACGAGTGGGCGGGTGCCCAGGCGTTCTCCTCCTTCGACACCTACATGGCCCCCTTCGTGCGCCTGGACAACATGGAGTACGACGAGATCGTTCAGTGCATGCAAGAGCTCATCTATAACCTGAACGTGCCCTCGCGTTGGGGCAGCCAGTGCCCCTTCACGAACCTGACCTTCGACTGGACGTGCCCGGACGACCTGGCCGACGAACACCCCCTCATCGGCGACGAGGTCGTCGACTTCACCTACGGCGAGCTGCAGCGCGAAATGAACCTCATCAACCGCGCGTTCATCGAGGTCATGACGGGCGGCGATGCGGACGGTCGTGTCTTCACGTTCCCGATCCCGACCTACAACATCACGCCCGACTTCGACTGGGAGGGCGAGAACGTCGATGCCCTCTTCGACATGACCGCGAAGTACGGCCTGCCCTACTTCCAGAACTTCATCAACTCTGACCTGGACCCGCACATGATCCGCTCCATGTGCTGCCGCCTCCAGCTGGACCTGCGCGAGCTCCTCAAGCGCGGCAACGGCCTCTTCGGCTCGGCCGAGCTGACCGGCTCGATCGGCGTGGTCACGCTCAACATGGCGCGCCTTGGCTACCTGTACAAGGGGGACGAGGAGGGCCTCATCGCGCGCATGGACGGACTCATCGACCTGGCCTCGAAGTCCCTCGAAATCAAGCGCGAGACCATCCAGTACCACATGGACCACGGCCTCTTCCCCTACTCGCAGCGCTACCTGGGCACGCTCGATAACCACTTCTCGACGATCGGCGTCAACGGCATGAACGAGATGGTGCGTAACTTCAGCGACGACGCCTACGACCTGACGGACCCGCGCGGCTTCGACATGTGCGTGCGGATCCTGGATCACGTGCGCGAGCGCATGGTCCAGCTCCAGGAGGCCACCGGCCACATGTACAACCTGGAGGCGACCCCCGCGGAGGGCACGACCTACCGCTTCGCGAAGGAGGATCGCAAGCGCTTCGCCGACATCATCCAGGCGGGTACGCCCGACCAGCCCTACTACACGAACTCCTCGCAGCTGCCGGTCGCCTACACGGACGACCCCTTCCAGGCCCTCGAGGATCAGGAGGTCCTGCAGGGCAAGTACACGGGCGGCACGGTCCTGCACTTGTACATGGGTGAGCGCCTCTCGTCGGGGCAGGCCTGCAAGGAGATGGTGCGCCGCTCCCTGACCGCCTTCAAGGTCCCCTACATCACGATCACGCCGACCTTCTCCATCTGCCCGGTCCACGGCTACCTGGCTGGTGAGCACTTCACGTGCGAGAAGTGCGCGGCCTCCCGCCCCCATGCCGAGCCGCAGGCCTGCGAAGTGTGGACGCGCGTCATGGGCTACTTCCGCCCGGTCCAGTCCTTCAACATCGGCAAGAAGGGCGAATACAACGAGCGCCAGATGTTCTCCGAGGACGCCGCGGACGCGCACGGCGAACTTGTCAGCGCCTTCCCTCCCGCGGGGAGCCGCTGACGTGAGTCCGTCCCTGAATGACGAGGCCGGGGAACCCCGGAAGGGCGCGCTGAGCCTGAGCAGCCCCGGCCTCGTCGGGGGGCGGGCATCGCGCGAGTGGACACCGGACGACCTGCAGATCGCGGGCCTCGTCCCCATGTCGAGCGTGGACTGGCCCGGCAAGTTCGCGGCGTCCCTGTTCCTGCAGGGGTGCCCGTGGGCGTGCCCGTACTGCCACAACAGCGCGATCATCGACCCGCGCATTCCGGGCGTGGTCGCGTGGAGCAAGCTCGAGGACCTGCTGGCGCGCAGGCGCGGCCTCCTGGACGGCGTCGTGTTCTCTGGAGGCGAGGCGACCCGCCAGGTCGCGCTCGGTGCGGGGATGGCTCGCGTGCGCGAACTCGGCTTCGGCGTTGGCCTGCACACCGCGGGTCCCTACCCGCGTCGCCTGGCGGACCTGCTGGGCGCGGGCCTCGTCGATTGGGTGGGCATCGACGTGAAGGCGACTCCTGAGCATTACGAGGCCGTGGCTGGCCGGAGCGGTGCCGGCGAGCGGGCGTGGGAGTCGCTGGGCATCGTCCTGGCGCACCCCGAGGTGGACCACGAGGTTCGCTTGACCGTCTACCCGGACGGTCCCGGTGACGGCCTGGAGGTTGCGAAGAAGGCTCGCGCGATGGGTGTCGAGTCCTTCGCTCTACAGCAAGCGCGAAAATTTGGCACACCGGAAGGTTTTGAGGCCTCGCGCGCCGGATGGGATGACCAGGTGCGCGCGCTCGCTGCCGATATTACGGCGCTCAATTTTGACACATTCGTCTTACGATGCGACTTGTAGGTATTTTGCCAAATGACAGGGTACTATCGTGGTCAGAAAATACCGCAAGTTTTCACCTGTGGCGCGCACGCGCGGTATTGTGTAACGACCGCGTGACCGATGAAGTCTGGAGCACCGATGGCAGAAGAACTGCATTTCGAGAATCCTGCGGCGGCAGCCCAGGACCCGTCGACCGACGCCGAGTCGCTGCGGCAACTGGCGTACCGCTACCCTGAGCTGCGTCCGCTAGTCGCCGCGCATCCCCATGCCTACCGCGGGCTGCTGGAATGGCTGCACCAGTTCAACGACCCGCAGGTCAACGCGGCGCTCGAGGCGCGCGATGACTACGACGGCTACATTGACGCCAACGGCTGCCTGGTCATGCGCGGTGACGTATCCGGTGCCGTCGCGGGGTCAGCGATCCGCACCTCCGAGTCCGGCATGTACGTGCTGGGTCAGGGCGGCGTGGACTCCTACTCCCAGATTGAGCGCACGACCCCCTACAGTGCGGTGGCGGGCAAGAACTTGCCGGTCCCGCAGGTGGACAAGCGTGAACAGGTCGTCGCCCAGGTGCAACGCCAGTCGATCATGGGCGGCAAGGCCTCGCAGGATCCCGAGGCGACGGCGGTGTACCCCTCTCCCGTGACCAGTTCGACCTACCCGACGACCGCGTCCTCCGCCACGGCCTCGTCGAGTACGGAATCCACCGCGCAGATGCCGCGGGCCTACACGCCTACACCCGCCGCCCGGCAGCCAGCGCAGGCGGCGCAGCCCGCGGCCGCGACGGCACCGAGCGGGCGTCGCCCGTTCCCGATGATGACGATCGTGCTCGTCAGCCTGGGTGTCGTCGCGGCGATCCTCCTGGGCATCGTCATCTTCGTGTTCACTCGCGGATACGAGGGACCCACGGGCGGTTCGTCTCCGATGTCGTCGGCGTCCCCCTCGGAGAGTCCGAAGCCATCGGCGAGTGCTACCACGACCGAGGCCGTGAAGTACCCGGTACCTGCGGGAGCCGTGAAAGTCGATAGTTTCACGATGCCTTCGCGCAACATCACCTGCTCCTTCGCGGATGACGGCGTGACCTGCGGTATTGCAGAGAGCAACTGGGCCGAGGAAGGCTACCCTTCCTGTTCCGGCGGAAAAGTCGGCGTCCTGAAGGCCACGAAGGACTCCGCGACCCAGTCGTGCGAGTCCTCTATGCCGTCGGGCGGCGAGACCGTCGCGCACGGCGTGGCCGCCGCGAAGGGTGACTACGCGTGCCGCTCCACGGCCGACGGCGTGACCTGCTGGAACACGAAGTCCGGCAAGTCCTTCGCCTTGGCCCGCGCTGGCTGGATGACCGGCACGAACGGTGAAATCACCCCCGCGAATTTCGCATGGAATCAGTAGCCTGACGCGCTCGCAGAGACGGACCCCCGAGGAAATTCTCGGGGGTCCGCCTGTCTCTCACGCAGGATGAGACCGGCGCATGCTCGCCGGCTCGGGTGTGCTTCGGTGCTTCCTCAGTGGGGCGTCCCCGGAGGACACCCGAGGGCTACGCACGGACCCCGGCCTCGTCCCTGGGAGGCTATTGAGCCTTCTCGATGGGTCCAAGGATCAGGTTCGCCCACGCGGCGTGTAGGGACTCCTGGTCGGAGGGCTGGAAGAGGCCGGCGAGCGCGTCGCGGTACAGGCGCGAGAGCTCGTGCGTGTTGTAGTAGGCGCTGCCGCCGCACGCGCGCATTGCCTGCTCGACGGCGCGCAGCGTGGCTTCTGCGGCCGCGTTCTTCGCGGCGGACAGCTGGGGCATCCAGGAGCGGCCGCGGTCCACGCCAGCGTCGATGTCGCGGGCAAGCTCGCGGATCTGCGGGCCGACCGCGTTCATGATGAGGGCGGCCTCTGCGATGCGCCAGCGGATGTCGGGGTCGTTGGAGTAGGTCGTCTGGTTCTTCACCGAGCGGCGCGTCGCCACGTGCTCGGCGGCGACCTCGACGGCGCGCTCACCCACGCCCTGGTAGGTGGCGGCCAGGAGGATCTCGAAGTGGGAGAAGATGCCGAAAATGACGGGGTCGGCGCTGGGACCGGGGTCCGTGATCGTCAGGATGCGCTCCTCGGGCACGGTGACGCCCCGGAGGAGGGTGGTCATGGACTGGGTGGCGCGCATGCCCAGCGTGTCCCAGTCGTCCTTGATTGAGTAGCCCTCGTCAGAGCGGCGGACGATGCCGAACACGGACTTGGGGCCCTCCTCGGTCTCGGCCCGCCCGAAGATCAGCAGGCGCGTCCACACGGGGGATAGGGATGTGAAGATCTTGGTGCCCTCGAAGGAATAACCGCCCGCGTTGTTCGCGGTTGCGCGCGTCGTGGAGCCGAAGAGCACGAGGTCGTTGCCGGGTTCGGAGATGCCGAAGCCGAAGACCTCTCCTGCGACCGCGTCGCGCAGGATTTGCTCGCCGCGCGCGTTGCCGTGGGCGACCAGGTAGCGCCCCAGGCCGACGATGATCTGGTGCATGTTGATGCCCAGCGCCGTGCCGGGCGCAGCTTTGGCGAGCGCCGTCTGTTCGGCGGCGATCTCGGTCAGGCTCAGGCCCGCGCCGCCGTATTCGGCGGGGACGAACGCGGCGAGGTATCCGGCGTCGCGCAGCTCCTCCAGGTCGGCTTCGGGGTAGGCGTTGTGCGCGTCCGCGTCGGCGGCGCGCTCGTGGATGCGGGAGAGCAGGTCGGTGTCCAGGAAGCTCATCGCGGTCCTCTTTCGTGGTCGGTGCATGGACGAGGCCGTGGCCGCCTCACGCTCGAACCGCACGCCGGGTGGGCGCTCTGACCGCGCATTCGGGGGTCCGCGAGGCGGGCTGCGCGGCGATTCTGGGCGAGGACGGGAGCCTGCGCTTAGGGTGTCCTCACTGTATCGCGGAGGCGGGCGCGGGCGAGATGTAACGCTCCCGACGGGGCGTTGTCTGGCCTCAGACCGCCCCTATTCGATAGTGTTGAGACCGTGAGTACACCGAACGAGCCCATCCACACCCTCACTCCGCGTCAGCGATTCCTGCGCGAGCGTCAGGAGCGTCAAAATCTGACGTTCGCGATCGTGAGCGTCGCGATGATCGTCATTGCGGCGCTAGCGGCCCTCGTGTTCTCGGGGATCGTGTCGATTCCTTTCGGTAACAGCTTCTCCGCGAAGGTTAAGTACGCCGAAGTGGGCGATATTCCCTGCCCGACGGCGGATTCGAAGCCGGTGGCCCCCTCTCAGGTGTCGGTCACGGTCATCAACACGACTCAGCATCAGGGCCTGGCCTCCAAGGCCACGGACATGCTCACAACCGCCGGCTTCCAGACGGAAGAACCCAAGAACGATGACATCGAATATACGGGCAAGGTGCGCATTACCGCCGGAGTGAACGGTGTCGACAACGCGTACTCGGTGGCCCGATTCTTCCCGGGTGCCCACGTGCGCCTCACTGAGGCGACGGACTCCACCGTCACGGTCGAACTGGGCACGTTCTACGACGACGCGATGAGCGCCGAGGACGTCCAGCGAGTCCTGAAGTCGACCGACCCCATCGAACAGCCCGCGAAGTGCCGCCCGATGTCCGGCTCCTAAGCGCGGACGCACGAGCAACGCGGAAGGCCGCCCCTCGGGGCGGCCTTCATGCGTCAGAGCGGTCGGGCACGGCTTGTTTCACGGACCGTTTCACGGTCCGGTCCCTCAACGGTGGGAGAGCGGACCGGCTGTGCCCCGGCCTCGTATATTCTCCAGCAGTGCGTAACCGTTCGACCCGTACCAGACGGGCACGCGCTCGGGTACAGTCCACAGCGCGTCGGGGACCATGGCCTCGAAGCTGCCGTGCGACATGAACTGCTCGATCTCGGAGAGAGAACGGATCGCGATTCCGGCCACGCAGTGCGGAAAATCGCGTGCAAACGCGGCGTAGATTTCGGGGTCGCGCTGCCCGTCGTCGCCTACCAAGAGCCAGCGCACGTGCGGGAACATGCGGGCCAGGCGGCGCAGTTCGCGACGCTTGTGCTCGGGGCCGGAGCGGAACCAGCCCGTGTTCGACGGGCCGAAGTCCGTCATGAGGAAACCGCCCGCCGGGTACCCGCTGCGCTCCAGGAACGAACGAAGCGTCGGCACAACGTTCCATGCGCCGGTTGACAGATACATGATCGGAGCGTGCGTGCCCTCCGGGACCCCCTCCGACGAAGCTGAGGACATCGTCAGCGTCGTCAGCAGTTCCGCCATGCCGGGGACGGCCTCGCGTGAAGAAACGCGATCCAGGAACGCGTGCCTGGCCGCTGTGACCAGTCGCGGGAGCATAGACACCATGACGGTGTCGTCGATGTCGGAGACCACGCCGAAATGCTCGTCATCGGACACGATGCGTAAGCGCACGCAGGCGGGGCGACCGGCGCGGATGCGACCTTTGCGGGGGCGCTCGTACATCGCCGAGGGCGGGGCCGGCAGCGGGGTCGCCGTGCGCAGGGTGGTCGCGAGCTTGGCGGCCGTCTCCTCGGACATGCCGAGCGCACGCACGTCGCCCGCGTGAAGGACTTGGATGGTTGCGTTATGCCAGCCGGGGTCGAGGCCGTGGCCCAGCACCGTGATGTCGACGAATCCACCGCGATCCGCGAAAGCAAGCCGACGCGCGTTGCCGACCGTGACGAGCACGGGCTGACGAGGGACCTGCGCGTTGAAGAACTGGCGCCATCCTCGGCGGGTTTGCAGCCAGGAGCGGGTATCGTCGCCGCGCGCCATGAGGACGCGGCCCAGGATACGGGCGCTGCGCTGGGAGCCGATCCCCCCGAAGCCGACGACGCCCGGGTAGAACCAACCTTTCGACATGGCACCGACCAACAGTGTGGACGCGAACTCGCCCGCACTGGCGGTCAGTGCCAGGGCGAGCGAGGGAGACTCGTCATCGATGAGAGGGGGACGGAACAACATCAGGCCAATCATAGAGCCAATGCACCGGGGAAGCGCAAGCTCCGGAGCGACGGAGCCGCAGGTACCCTATGACAGTCTGACCGCATAGTCAAGACGAGTGTCGTGCGCTAGTTGCGCGCCTGTCCGCTGCGGTGCGGGCCTCGTCGTTGAGCAGCTGTCAGAGGGGACGTCATGATGCGGCGTCACGTGTTTGTGACCGCGGTTGTTCGCTTTATGAAACGGAGGCCGGGCACGATTCTCGGGCTGGTGCTCCTGCTGCTAGTCGGTGTGGGGGTGTGTAGCCGCGCTACGCCGCTCAGTCGAGGGGCAGCGGTGGCGTCGGTTGAGCTTCGCTCTTGCGCAGTGCGGGCAGGCCGATGAGCATGAGAACGACCATCGCCCACCCGGCACCGGCCATGGTCAGTAGGCCGCCGCGCGCGCCGATCGAGTCGATTGCGGGCCCGGCGATCGCCGTGCCCAGGGAAGTGCCGAGGTTGATCGACGTCGACATCCAGGTCAGGCCCTCCGTGAGCTTCGCGGGGGAGACGGATTTCTGAATGATGACGTTGACGTTCGTCATCGTGGGGGCGCAGGTGAGGCCCGTGATGAGGATGACGGCGGCCATTGTCCAGATGTTGAAGGCCACGGGGAAGAAACTCATGCCGATCGCCATCAGGATCACACCGAACACGAAGAGCTGCCAGGTGGGTCGTCTCCACGTGCGGGCACCGTACACGAGCGCGGCAGACAGCGAGCCGATCGAGAAGAGCGCCAGGAGGATGCCGCCGAGCGCGGGGGCACCCAGCTCCTCGGTGAAGCTGACCATCGAGACCTCCATCGCGCCGAACGTCGTGCCCATGCCGATGTAGGTGGCTGCCATGACGAGGACGACGGGCTTGCGGATGACGGATTCGCGCGGGGCATTCGGGTCGTAGGGAATGATCGCGGGCTCGGAGGAGCGCCGCGACAGGAAGAGCGTGCCGCCCACAGCCAGGGCGACGATAGAGATGGCGAGGCCGGTGCCGGGGTGTAGGGCAGTGCCGAGGACCGTGGAGAGCACGGGACCCACGATGTACACGAACTCATCGACCGCGGACTCGAGGGCGTAGGCGGTCGTCAGCTGGCCCGGCTTGTGCAGGATCGTCGACCAACGCGAGCGCACGAGGGCACCGGGCGCACCCCACGTGGCACCCGCGAGGGCAGCCGGAATGAAGAGCAACCATTCGGGGGCGTGCATGAAGACGGCTGCGACGAGGCCACACATCGACAGGGTCGCGATGACCCACGCGGGACCCATGACGCGCAACTGTCCGTGGCGGTCGACGCGGCGCGCGAGGATTGGCGCGCAGATCGCCATGACGATGATGTTGACGGCTGAGACAGCGCCGGCCAGCGTGTAGTTGCCGTACTCGGCGCGCACCATGAGGATTGTCGACAGACCCACCATGGACATCGGCAGACGCAGAACCAGCCCGGCAGCAGAAAACTTCCAGGCCTGACGGTAACGCAAAATGTCGAGATAGGTACCCAGCATCCCACTATTTTATCGTCGGTCGGAGGACGGCAGCGCCGGTTGCAATGGGGCGTAGCTAACCCCCTTCCGCGCGTGAGAGTGGGACGCAGCCACGGCCTCGTCGATGAGGGACGAGGCCGTGGCCGGGAGAGCGAAAAGGCTCAGTCACTCACCTCGAAGACGCCGGTCTGGCCCTTTTCCGCCAGGGAGAGAGCGTGGTTGACGAAAGAGTAGTGGCCGGCCTCCAGCGGCGTGAACTCGACGAAGCCGCCCTCGGCGGCACCCAGGGAGAGGACCTGTCCCCAGCCGCCACCGCTACCGCCGCCGCGGATCACGTAGGCGCCCTCGCGCCACACGGTGTCGAACTGGGTGCCCACGACGTGGAAGGTGGTCGCCAGGTTCGGACCCGCGTCCATGACCCACACGCGCACGCGCTCGTTGGTCCTGATCTGGATGGGGTGGGCCTTGTACTGGAAGGGCACGCCGTTGAAGGCCATCGCATTGGGCTGCAGGGCCGACAGAAGTGAGGCGTCGGCGCTCTGCCCGTCCGCGCCCAGGTAGAGCTCGGAGGCGATCATGACGTACTCGCGATCAACCGTGTCCAGGTCGGTCGGGTCGATGACGACAGCACCGAACATGCCGTTCGCGATGTGCATCGACATCGGCGCGGTCGAGCAATGGTAGAGCCAGATGCCCGCGTTCTTCGCGACGAAGGTGTACTCAAGGGTCTGCCCGGGCTCGATCGAGTGCATGACGTTGTCGGGAGCGACGAGGCCCGCGTGGAAGTCCAGCGAGTGGCTCATCGTTCCGTTGTTCACGAGCGTGATGTGGAAGGTGTCGCCGATGTGTCCGCGCAGGATCGGTCCGGGGGCGTCCCCGTTGAAGGTCCACGTCTGGCGGGTCAGCGTGTCGGTGACGTTGGTCGTCTGCTCGGTGACCGTGAACGTGTAGGAGCGCTCGGTCTCGCTTGTGGCCGGCGGTAGGACTGGGTCGCGCGGGGTGATCGTCGCTGCGTAGTCCGTCAGGGCCGTCGGGCTGGCGGGTCCCACGGCGGCCTCCTGGCCGTGGTCGTGTCCCGCGTGGCTGCCGTGGCTACCCGAGGCCGAGGCCCCCGAGGAGGACGAGGAAGCGCCCGTTGCCTGCACGTGCAGGGTCATACCCATCTCGCGGTGACCCGGCAAGGAACACCAGCCCTCGACGTCCCCGGAGATGATGCCGAGGTCCAGCTCTTTCGTCTCGCCGGTGGCGAGCGACCCGGAGGATACGCCCGTCTCGAACACCAGATCGTGACGCTGATCCCCCGAGTTCGTGAAGTCGATGATGAGGCGGTCGCCAGCTGGCACCTCGATGTGGTTGGGAGTGAAGGTCATACCCTCGACGCCCACCGACACGCGGGTCGTGTGCCCGGTCGGCGTCACGGACGAGGTCGTGGCCGCGGTCCCCGTTCCCGTGCCCTGCGTAGTGGGCGCGGTGGGGTTGGACAGGAAGATAGCGAGGGCAAGCGCCACGACGGAGACGACACCGATGATTGCGCCCGCCGTGCGGCTTACGGGCGAGTGGTCGCCCGCAGGACTCATGCGCAGCTTGGGGACTCCCGTCGCACCGCCCTTCGACTCTGATGCCTTCGGGACGGGTGTCTTCGGGTTCTTGCCTCCCGACGGCGACGCAGACAGGTTCAGGTCAGCCACGGCGGCCTCCTTGCGTGGTGGTGGGGGATTGGGCGGCGCGCTTGGCACGCGCCTGGGCCACGCCACAGCGGGCCATAAGGACGATGTCGACGACGTAGGTGGCCAGCAGGACCACCCACGCGGCAACGGTAAGGCGCTCGGCGGGGATGCCGCCAAGTGACACGACGGAGAGGGCGAACACTGCGGCCACGTTACGCGCCGCCTCCCGGATGGGAGCCCCGGCCTCGAGCACGCCGACCCCGACGCGCACTGCGGATGGGCCACCGCCGATAACGACGGGCATCAGGTAGGTGAGCGCGCCGACGAAAAGCTGGCCCAGCCCGGCCGCGCCGAGGATCGGCAGCCACGGCAGGAACGCCGCGCGCAGGCCGGTCGCATCCACGGCCTCGAAGGCGCGCAAGGACGCCCCCGCGCCCGCGACGAGAATCCAGGCGGCACCCAGCATGAGGGACCACGCCCCGTACTCGGCCGGACCCTTCACCAGCGCCGCGCGAAGGAGCGGAACACCCACGCCCAGCGCCGCCGCACCCACGACGACCAACAACCCCACGGAGGCCACGCGCATCGACCCCGTCACAGCTCCCGTTCCCGCGACGAGCAGCGCAGCCACCCACAGGGGCAGGGCACTCGTCGCGAAAGACACGGCCAGCGGATCCATGCGCGTGCGCATCGCCGTCGGCCCGAGCGTCACCAGGGTCCCGCCCATCGTCAGGCCCACCCAGCCGGCGACACCCGCCAGCGCATGGGCGACCGTCAGACGATCCCGGGCCGAGGCCAGCCACGCGGGAGCATCCGCGTCAAACATAGCCACCGTCACGAAACCAGCCAGCGTCGCGCCGACCACCAGGAAAAACGCCGCCGCAATGTAGTAACGAATAATCACCGCGAAACGCGACGCCAGGCGCTCGCGGGACGCGGTGAGCAGCGCCCACCCGTGCCAGGCTGCGATCACGCCGACCGCGGTCGCACCCGTGACAGTCGCGTGCCACATGCCTGACCACATGCCGCCGATGAGGAGCAGCAGGGAAAGGTTGAAGGCGATGATGCGCACGGTGTTGTCACGCCCGGCGCGCCGATCATCCGGGGCCAGGTGCGCGAGGGCACGCGTGAAGTACCAGGACCATTGGAAGATCCCGTTCGACAAAACGCCCAGGGTCACCAGGTGGATCATCGTCCACAGGTTCTGCGGGATGCGGCCTCGTGCGACGATGGTGACCGTAGCGGCAACGGCCGCCACGCACATCCACACCGTGGTTACGCGGTCGGTGCGGGGGACGCGAGGCTTGCTCATCGAACCTCCGTTCCGCCCGAGGAAGCGGGAACAGCGGAGGGGGAGTCGGCCTCGTCGATGATCCTGCTCTCACGCGAGGCAGCGCGTGCCCGGCGAATCGTCACCGTCAGCGTCGTGGCGACGAAGAGAAGCACCCCCACGACCCCGAGTGTGCCGCCCAAGCGCCACGGGTAGGCAGCCTCGCGCGCGCCCGCGAGAAGGCGCAGGAGGAGGGAGACTTGCAGGAACGCGAAGGGGACCCACATGGCGACGTGGTAGGGGACTTCGCGCCGCGCGACCGCCGGGATGATGACGGGCGCGTGGGCCAGCAGCATGGAGACGACGAAACCAATCGTGATCGCGTGGACGCCGGCGTCGTAGCCGTACCCGTCGAAGGCTGGGGGTGCGACGATCCACATCAGCGCGGGCACGAGCGCCCACGCATACCCGCTCAGCATGCACACGGCGGCCAGGCGCGGCAGGCCCTGCATGCGCACGGTGCCGCGCGCGACGTCGTGCCACGCGGTGTCCACCATGAGGGCACCGAGTGCAAGCCCGATCAGCGGATACCCGACCGTGGGGGAGTAGAGCGCGACGGTCAGGCCCACCATGAGGGCGGTACTCTCGGCGGTGATGCGCCGCTCGGTGGAACCCGACGCGAAGGCGAGACGCGCGAGTTCGACGCGCTCGCCGATGATCGTGACGATCAGGAAGGCCAGCCACCACGGCACCGCGCGCGGCGTCTCGAGGCCTCGCCACCACAGGAGGACGCCGCCCAGCCCGATGAGCGCGCCTATCACCTGGATGAGGACCGCGTGGGTGGCCTGCCTGCGCGCCCACACATAGCAGTAAATGGCGCTCAGCGCCGCCATGCCGAGCGTGATGAGGAAGCCGGGCATCATCCGCTCGGGCGCAAATCCGCTCAGATGGGCGGCCAGGAAGCGCGGGATCGGTAGGCTCGTGAGCGTGGCGTGCGCGCCTTCGTTCACGGAGATGACGATCGCGCTGATGCCGCCGGCCCCGGTCAGCAGGGGAGCGGCGTACGCCCACGCGCGCCGCCCGTCGGATTGCAGGGCGACCGCGCGCTCCAGGCAGATCGCGGTGCCCAGGAACCCGTAGATCATGAGGAGCCCGTGCACGGTCCCCAGGCTCGTCGAGGCGATGGGAGCGAGCGCTCCGAGGCGCACGAGGGAGGCGTCCAGGCCAGCGAGCAGTGCAATACCTGCGAGGAGAAGGAAAGCCAGGCGCGCCTTGGGAAGGGAGGGGTTCGGCGGACTCGTGCGTGGTTTGCTTGACGAGGCTGGGGCGTGCTCGCGCGATCTGCCGTCGCGGGCGGCAGGGCTGGGTGCCTCGCTCATGTGGGCGCTCCTGGTGTCGGTGGGCGGCGTCGGCTCACCGACGCGTCGAACTACCACCACGGTAGCGGCCCGTGCCCCATATTTCTATGGGCAATCGCCGTGAAAATTCTCCCCGCTCGCCTACTGAGCCCAGCGGATAGCACGAAACCCCCAACCCACAGGGAAGGGGGTTTGCAGGACGTGACTTCAGCTTGCCGCTCACGAGTGAGCTATTACAAGGCTCTGGTTCGTCAGGTTTCGAAGTCACCAATCATCCGAAGATGAAAGGCCCATGTCAGCCCTTGTCCTGCCCGTCAGTTTAACAGGCCGGATGGTGCCATCGCGCCTCGTCGGCTCAGCGCGTTTCCCCTGTGATTGCGTGGGTTCTGGCGTGACCGTCGGCGGTGGAGTCGGCGCGACATGACAACGGGGGTAGCGCTCACACACGTGAGCGCCACCCCCAGCAACCCGCGTGAGCGGGCAGCGTCGAGAATCAGCCGTTCAGGGCGTCAGACACAACCTTCTTCGCGGCCTCCTGGACCTCGGCCAGGTGCTCGGCACCCTTGAAGGATTCCGCGTAGATCTTGTAGACGTCCTCGGTGCCCGACGGGCGAGCCGCGAACCACGCGGACTCGGTCGTCACCTTCAGGCCACCGATGGGCGCGTCGTTACCGGGAGCGCGCACCAGTTTCGCGACAATCGGGTCGCCGGCCAGCTCAGTCGCGGTCACGTCCTCGGGAGACAGAGCCGCGAGCTTCGCCTTCTCCTCGCGGGAGGCGGCAGCGTCGATGCGAGCATACGCGGAGGCGCCGAAGCGCTCCACCTGCTCCTCGTGCAGCTGCGAGGGTGTCTTGCCCGTCACGGCCAGGATCTCCGAGGCGAGCAGCGCCAGGATGATGCCGTCCTTATCGGTCGACCACACGGTGCCATCCTTACGCAGGAACGATGCTCCCGCGCTCTCCTCGCCGCCGAAACCGACGGCACCGGACAGCAGGCCAGGCACGAAGTACTTGAAGCCCACCGGCACCTCGATCAGCTCGCGGCCCATGGCGGTCACGACGCGGTCGATGAGCGCGGAAGACACCAGGGTCTTGCCCACGGCCGCGTCCTTGCTCCAACCGGGACGGTGCGTGAACAGGTACTCGATGGCCACAGCCAGGAAGTGGTTCGGGTTCATCAGGCCGTCAGGCGTGACGATACCGTGGCGATCCGAATCCGCGTCGTTGCCGGTCGCGATGTCGTAGGGGGTGTTGCCCTCGGCGTCGGGGGTCATGGCCTCGCGCAGGGACGCCATCGCGTAGGGCGAGGAGCAATCCATGCGGATCTTGCCATCCCAGTCCAGGGTCATGAACGGCCACGCCGGGTCGACCTCGGGGTTGACGACCGTCAGGTCTAGGCCGTAATACTCGCCGATAACCGCCCAGTAGTCGATGGACGCGCCACCCAGCGGGTCCGCGCCGATACGCACGCCCGCCTTACGGATGGCCTCAATGTCGATGATCTGGTCCAGCTGCGACACGTAGAAGTCCAGGTAATCGAAAGGCTTCACGTTCGGGTCGTGCAGCAGCTCAGAGCCGGTGACGCGGGGAACGTCCTTCCACTCGCCCGAATCCAGCAGCTCGTTCGCGCGCGCCGCGATCCAGCCGGTCGCGTCCGTGTCGGCGGGGCCGCCGTGAGGCGGGTTGTACTTGAAGCCACCGTCGCGCGGCGGGTTGTGGCTGGGGGTCACGACGATGCCGTCAGCCAGTCCGTCACCCTCCGTGCGCAGGTTCGCCGGTGCGCCGTTCGCGCCCAGAATTGCGACGGACACGGCGGGGGTCGGCGTGTAGGAGCCGCGCGAATCAATGCGCGTGTCGATGCCGGCGGCTGCGAGGACCTCCAGGGCGGTGCGCCACGCGGGTTCACTCAGGGCGTGCGTGTCACGACCGATGAACAGAGGCCCGTTGATGCCCTGCGACGCGCGGTACTCGATGATCGCCGCGGTGATGGCGATGATGTGCGCCTCGTTGAACTTACCGTCCAGCGAGGAGCCGCGGTGGCCCGATGTTCCGAATGCGACGCGCTGTCCCACGTCGGTCGGGTCGGGAACGATGTCATAGTAAGCGGAGATGACATCGTCGACGTTGATGAGGTCTTCTGGAAGGGCACGTGTGCCAGCTCGATCATGCATAAACACAGTGTTGCACGTTACGTCCACTTCTGTGTAGGTCCGTCCACGCCGTGAAACACGACATCGTTTCATCGTACGTATACGAGGCCGGGGTCGAGTATGCGTAAAACTGCAGGTCAGAGCGTGACTTGTCCCGGCCTCGTCCCTGATTGAGGAATGAACGTGTGGACGTATTCCCAAATGGGGAAAGGAACGTCTATCCTATGAGAGTTCGGTCACCGCAGACCGTGGCTGTTTTGGCAGGAGGAACATCGTGGGATGGTTTGATTCCATCGAACATAACCGTTGGCTGAGCGCCAACATGCAGGCGCTCATCGAAGAGGCCGAGGGGTCCATCGTGGCCACCGGTTTCGCACACCTGGACGCCGATGGCAAACCGGACCTGAGCCGGTCCATTGACCTGGCCGTCACCGGGCGCATGGCCTACATCTTTTCCCTGGGGGCTCTCATGGGCCTGCCCGGCACGCGCCGCTACGCCGACCATGCTGTCAAGTCGCTGACCAAGTACTTCACGGACCCCGTCAACGGCGGCATGTGGTACCAAATCAAAGCTGAACCGGACGAGGAGGGGCATGGTGTCCCCTGGGATGAGGCCTCCCGCGTTAAGTCTCAGTATCACACCGTCTACGCGCTGCTCGGTGTCGCTGCCGCGACCGTCGCCAACCGACCCGGCGCACACGAGCTGCTCGAAACCATGCTCCAAGAGCAGAAGGACTACTGGATCGACGACTACGGCCTCGTGTGGGATCAGTACGACGAGGCTTTCACCGAACCCGTGCCCGTCCATGCCCTCGGCACCCTCATCCATACCATCGAGGCCTACATGGCCGCCGCCGAGGCGACTACCGAACCCGAATGGCTGGATCGCGCCGAAAAGATGACGGCCTTCGCGTACAAGGTAGCGTCCAAGAACAACTGGCGCATCCCCGAGTACTACGACGAGGAATGGCAGCCCAGCCTCGAGGCCGGAAAGCTCTGCAACGACGGACGCCGCTACCACGAAGGCTACGTCACCGGTCACTCCATGCAGCTCGCGCGCTTCGCGCTGCAGGTGCGCGCTGGCCTGCGCTCCACGGGCTGGGCCGTACCCGACTACCTGATGGAGCTGGGCACTGAACTTTTCGAGCGCGCCCGCGTCGACGGCTGGCGTCGCACTGACGGGGCCCCCGGCTTCTCCACTGCCGTCAACGACCAGGGCAATCCCGTCCCTGGCGAAGACGAGCACCAGCAGTGGGTCGTCTGCGAGGGCGTGTGCGCGACCGTCGCCGTACGCCGCGCGATGCTCGATGACGGGCATCGCATCGACGAAGTCGAGCACTTTGAGCACTGCTATCGCTCCTTCGTGGACTACATCCACGATTACCTCATCGCCCAGCCGGGCCGCTGGATCCGCCGCCTCGGTCCCCACAATGAGAGCGTTCAGCCCGCCAAGTCCTCCCGTTGGGATGTCTACCACGCGATTCAGGCGATGCTTGCGATCCGCGTGCCGCTGTGGCCTCCGACGGCCCCCGCGCTCTCGCGAGGCCTCCTCGACCACCCCGAGGAGCCGGCACCCGACAAGAAGTCCTGGAACTTCTTCGGCCTGCGAGGCTGATAGCTGCGATTGGGACCGGACCCGGGGTGCGTGCACCCCGGGTCCGCCTCTTTGTTCACGCTGCGCGGTGAGCGCTGGAGTGATCCCTCAGATGTGGTGTGCGCTCGACCCAGTCTCTCCCTCTGCCGCAGGGTGGGCGGTGCCTGTGCCCGTACCGTCGGCTTCGCGTGTGTGAGTCTGTTCCTGTAGGATGAGGCAGGTCTGGAGGGCTGTCTGAGTGGCCGAAAGAGACGGTCTTGAAAACCGTTGTGTCAGCAATGGCACCGGGGGTTCGAATCCCTCGCCCTCCGCCATGCCGATGCGCTTTCGGGTGTGTGCAGCGGGTGCAGTTCGCGTTCGTAGCAAAAATGTCCTAAAGTAGTCGGCACTGGAGACGTCGCATAGTCCGGTCGAGTGCGCCTCCCTGCTAAGGAGGTAGGGGTGCATAGCCCCTCGCGGGTTCAAATCCCGCCGTCTCCGCTCCCTGCCCCGGGATTCCCTTGGAATCCCGGGGCTTCGTCGTTGCCTGTGCTGCTTGCGCGGGTTCTGGGTGCGGGGTGGATGTGCTTCCTGCGGTGCCCTCCATGTGGACGGGCCTGGAAGGCTCCGGGTTATAGGACACTAGGGTTATAGGGCACAACGTGTTGGTTTTGTGGTGACTTTTCGGCTTGTTGGTGCGGGAAAGTTTGGTGTTGTAGGTGGTCGTGTTTGTCTCTTTCCTGTCACTGTTGCATCGTGGGCGCGTGTGTCTGCCCAGCCTTTGCCGTCAGGGGGGATGTGTGCCTGGCGGGACTCGGTTCAGGCTTCGGTGGCCAGGTTGGGGCGAGGGGAGGATGGGAAATGAACAGGCGGTTAGAGCACCGGATGAAGCCCACAACGTGAGCTAGCTGGGACTGCGGGTAGGATCCTGTGCAGACCCGTGGGTGGAGGCCGTCGCGTTCCTGGATTCGCCCAAATCGCAGACCACCTCACCCAAAACAGCCCATTTTTGCCATTTTTTGGCGAGGTGGTCTGCACTTTGGGCGTGTGTGGCTGCCCCATGGTCTGTGACCGATCATCCGCGTGCGACAACGACGTGGGCTCCAACGTGTCCTGCGTATCAACCAGCTGTCTCGCATGTGGGTCGCCTGTTGCGCACGTTAACCCGCTGTTCCGTACGTGGGCGGTGTTGCCCAGGCTCGGAATAGCGGGTCCACGTGCGGATGAGGGCTTACGTGCGCCGGAATCGCGACGGCGAAGCGGGCTGCGCTGGCAAACAGGTGGCACAACGGTGCTCGGGGTCGCAAGGGCGCGGCCAGCAGCAACGCCGACGCCGAGGCCGTAACAGTAAGGCGGGTCGTAACGGCAAAGTGAAACCACAATGGCGAGGCCGGGACTGGGCCCTGATATCCGGAAGGCTAGCCCCGGCCTCGTCGCGCTGAGCGATAGGCCGCCGGTAAACCGTCAGTAGACTGTCAGCAGACCGTCAGTAGACCGTCACGTAGGTCCCCGATGGGATTGTGTCGTGCAGCCACTTTGCGTCCTCGTAGCGTAGGAGCACGCAGCCGTGGGAGACGTGTCCGCCGAGGGTCCCGTCCATCACGGTCATGGTGCCCTCGTAGTAGAGAATCGAGTGGAACAGGTAGTCGCCGTAGAACTGGGTCCACCAGTACGCCGTGTACCCGTGCCCGAAGGAGGAGCCTCGGTTCTTGATGGTGAAGGTGCCGGTGACGGTCGGGGTGGAGGACTTGCCGACGGAGCAGGGCATGTCGGTGAGTGGCTGCCAGGAGTTCGCCGCCCAGTAGAACGTCATGCAGTGTGGGGCGCTCGTGTCGACGACGACCAGGTAGTTCGTGGGACTGTAGAGGGTCTTCGCGTAGTTCCAGTCGGCCTCGAAGCCGGAGCGGCCGGACACCCAGAAGCCGTCCCACCGGTCGAAGTAGTTCCAGCTGCCGTTGACCATCGCCCAGGCGGTCGCCATCGCGCCGCCGGAGTCCGGCCTCAGGTAGTACCACTTCGCGCCTTGCTGCAGCCAGCCGGTGGCCATGGCCCCAGAGCTGCCCAGGTAGTACCAGGAGCCGCCGTCGCTGACCCAGCCGGTGCGCATGGCACCGCTGGCGTCCGCGTAGTACCAGGTGCCGCCGACTTTGAACCATCCGGTGGCTATGGTCCCGGATTCGCCTAGGTAGTACCAGGCCCCCGCCCATACCCACGTGGACGTGCTCATCGCGCCGGAGGCATCGAGGTGGTACCAGGTGCCGTCGACCTTGGTCCAGCCCGTTGCCATCGCGCCGCCCGCGTCCGGGTTCAGGTAGTACCGGGTGCCGCCGGAGACCTGCCAGCCGGTGACCATGGCTCCGGAGTCGGATAGGAGGTACCACGAGCCGTCCCGGTACCAGCCGGTGCGCACGCCGTTCTCGGTTGATGCGTACCAGGTGCCGTCGGGCGCGCGGTACCAGCCGACCGGAACGAAGCCGTCGGCGTTGAAGGCGTAGCGCACGCCGCCGACCTCGAAGACTCCGTCCTTGAGCCATGTGCCGTCGGGACTCTCGTAGCGCCAGCCTTCGGCGTGGTGCACCCACTGGGAGGTGACGGGTGCTGGGGGTTCGGGTTCGGCGGGATTATCCGGCGCGGGTTCGGCGGGGTCACCCGGTTCGGGCTGCGCCGGGTCGGGCGTCGGGGGAGCGTCGTCCGACGAGGCCGGGGTGTTCTCGGGCGTCGCGGGGGTGGCCCGGTCGGGGGTGGCTTCGGGCGAGGCAGGGGGTGCCTCGGGCGTGGCTGGTGCGGCGGGTGCGCTCGCACCTGACTGTGCGCCTGATTGTGGGCCGGATTGTGCGGCGTCGTCGGCGTCGTCGGCACCTGCGGCTGCGAGGGGGAAGAGACCGACGCATGCGAGCGCGGTCACCGATGCGACGATGCATCGGGCAAAGCGGATGTGAATCCTCTTCATGATGACACCTCACTGGTGGGGGATGTCTCAATCTTAGGTCCTTGGGGGCCTGGTGGGGGCGCGTGCGGTCGGTGCGTGGGGGTTCTTTGAATGTCTGAGTCGCGGGTCGCGTGCGAGGGTAAAGCGTTGTGTTCCTGCGTAAATGAGGCTTATGATACTTTTATAAAGTTCGTCAATGCTTGCTTGCCCCTAAGGAATGAACCCATGTCCAAGAAGGACGTCGTCATCCCCCTCGTGCCCGCAGCTCTGAGCGCCCTGCTCCTCGCCGGAGGAGTTACCGTGTTCTCGGCCTGCGACCCCAGGCCGGACGGCTCGTGGATGCAGTGTCACCAGTGCCAGAACAGTGTTGTGGCCAGTTCGGCGGGCCTCGTCGTGTTCTTCGGAACCGCGGCTTTCGTCAAGAATAAAGGTGTGCGCCTGGCCCTCCAGGCACTCTCGTTGATCGGCGCGATCGTCGTCTTTTTTATCCCCGGCGTCATTTGCCCGCTGTGCATGATGAAGACGATGCGCTGCCACACGGTGTTCCAGCCCTTCGTGCGCATCATGAGTGTGCTCGTCGCTGGTGGCGGCGTCGCGGCCCTGGTGCACACGTTCAAAAAGGTTCGGGCCTCTCAGGCCTGACACTAGAGCGGTGACACGCGCCCGCCTGTCCCAGGCATCCATCAAGAAGGGGGCCGTCGCACTTGCGGCGGTTTTCCTCGCGTTGACCCTCGGTTTCGTGGTCTACAACCATCAGCGCGGGGAGCGTTATGCGGAGGCGGTGCGCCTGGCCGAGGCCGGGGACGCCTCGGGCGCGTACGCTATCTTCGTTGGGCTTGGGGGCTACGCGGACGCGGCGCAGCGCGGGGCGTGCCTCGTCGAAAAAGACCCGGCAGTGCCCTACCGGAGGGCGGCCAAGGGGGACGTAATCGACTTCGGTTCCTTCGAGCAGGACGGGAACGAGGCGAACGGACCCGAGCCGATTCAGTGGATCGTGCTCGAGCGTTTCGATGATCGCCTCCTGGTCCTCAGCGCCGACGTGCTGGAGGCCCGCCAGTACAACCACGTGCCTTTCCAAGATGTCACGTGGGCTGACTCCGATCTGCGCGCGTGGATGAACGGGGACTTTTTCGCCTCGGCCTTTACTCCCGCCCAGCAGGGAATTATCCCCTCCGTCCTCAACGAGAACGCGGACCAGTCGATCGCGGGGACTCCGGGTGGCGCGCCTACGCAGGACCGCGTCTTCGCGTTGAGCGAGCAGGAGAGCGGCGTCTACCTGAGCGGCAGCGCGAACCGATCCGATATCGGTGCGGCACCCGCCAGCCAGGCCGCGGCCTCGGGTCCCCTGGCCGTCAGCGAGGACGGGACCGCCGACTGGTGGCTGCGCTCGCCGGGCACCTACGCCTTCGCCGCGCAATACGTCGATACCGCGGGCACTCCGCTGCCCAGCGGCGCGAACGTCGACGTCCTCTACGGGGTGCGCCCCGCTCTGTGGATCGATATCGCCGAGGTCGGCGGAGGTCAGCAATGACGCGTGACCTCACGCTGCGCCTCGTTCCCGTCAAGAACATCCGGGCGCACCCGGTGCGCGCCGCGATCATCCTGGTGCTCGCGCTCGCCCAAGCGGCGTGCGTGTTTGTTGGCCTCGTGGCGCTCGACGGCATGCGCGCGCAGCTGAGCCTGGCCGAGCGCAGGCTTGGTGCCGACCTCGTCGTCTACCCGACGACCTGCCTGAACCAGGTCGATAAGAGGCAGCTGAGCATGCTCGGCACCCCCGCCCAATGCGACCAACCGCGCGCGGCCCTGTCGCGCATGGACGCCAACGAGGACATTTCGGCCGTCACCGTCCAGCTCGCCATCGCGGACACGCAGCCGGACGGGACGCCCCTGTGGATCGTCGGTTACGACCCGGCGACCGACTTCGTTATCTCCCCGTGGATTGCCGAGGGTGAGGGGACAGCGCCCCCGGCGGGGACCGTCGCGGTCGGTGCCGCCGTGCGCCAGGATCCGGACGGCCAGGTCACGCTCTTCGGGAAGCAATGGCCGGTCGGCGCACACCTGGAAGCAACCGGCACCGACACGGATACCATCATCTTCGTCACCATGGACACGCTACGCCAGGTCATCGCAGCCTCCACCGAATCCGGCGTCGACGCCTACGTCTCCCTGAACCCCGACCAGGACTACACGGTCGCCCTCGTGCGGGTCACCAATCCGAGCGACGTCGGCGCAGTGACCGAGTGGATCAACCTCTACGTGCGCAAAGTGACCGCCGTGCGCTCCGATGTCGCTGTCGCAGCCACGGCCTCGGACGTGAGCGCCCACCGAAGCGTCCTCCTCGGCATCCTCGGTGCCGCCTGGCTGATCCTGCTCGCAGCCCTCATGGTCGCCCAAGCCACCCTCATGAACGAACGTCGCCACGAAATATTCGTCTGGCGATCCATCGGAGCCTCACGCGCGACCATCGCCCGCGTCATGACCGCCGAATCCCTCATCGTCCACGCGGCGGGCGCGCTCGCGGGCGTCGTCGTCGGAGCCGCCGCCCTACCCCTGCTCGGTGATGCCCCCGCGCTCGCAGCGCTGACCACCCCGGCCAGGTCGGCACCCCTCGCGCTCATGACCGTCGCCCTGCTGGTAGCCTTCGGCGTGGCCGGAACCCGCCTCGCGCTGGCGCGGGTAAGCCGCGCCGCGCAGGGAAACAAGCTCGCGCCGATCTAGGCGCACGACAGGAGGACACACATGCTTTCGCTCGCGCGACTGCCCTGGATGAACCTGCGCGGCTACCCGGTGCGCACGGGGACCCTCGTGGTCTTCTCAATGCTCATGACGATGGCGATGTTCGGCGGGACCATGCTGGTGTCGGGTATCGACCGGGGCCTGCGAACCGTTGAGTCGCGCCTCGGCGCGGACATCATGGTGACGCCCGCGGACGCCGACGACTTTGACCCGCAGGCGTTCCTGGTGGGTGCCGAACCCTCCTACTTCTACATGGACGAGGCCACCCGCGACCAGGTCGCCGCCGTCGACGGCGTCGAGGCCGCGTCCGCCCAGCTTTTCCTGGCCACCGCCCGCGCCTCGTGCTGCTCGGGACGCTACCAGGTCATCGCATTCGACCCGGCGACGGACTTCACCATCCAGCCGTGGATCTCTGACACGGTGGGGGCCTTGGACCTCGGCGACATGGAGGTCATCGTCGGCGCGAACGTCGGCGTGGCGGACCCGGAGAAATTCTCGCTGTTCGGCAACAAGCTGCGCGTCGTCGCCCAATTCGACACCACCGGATCGACGCTGGATAACGCGGTGTACGCCAACTTCGATACCGCGCGCATCCTCATCGATTCCTCCCTGGACAAGGGCCTCAACAAGTACACGACCCTCGACACTGGCCACATCATCTCTTCGGTCATGGTGAGGGTTGCGCCCGGCCGTGACGTCGATGCGGTCGCCGCCGACATCCAGGCGAGTGTGCCCGGGGTGAGCGTGACGACCTCGATGACGATGGTCAGTGGCATCGCGCGCTCGCTGGAGGCGACCTCGCGCACGGTGACGGTGCTGGTGGCGCTCGTATGGGGCGTGGGCGTGGCGATGATCACCCTGATCTTCGTCCTGATGATCGTCGAGCGTCAACGCGAGTTCGGCACGCTCATTGCCCTGGGCGCGCATAAGGGCCTGGTCGCGCGGATCGTCGTGTCCGAGTCCGTGGCCGTGAACGCGGTCGGCGCGGGCCTGGGCGTCCTCGTTTCAGGGGTTCTCATCACCTCCTTCTCCGGGCTCGTGAGACAAACAATTGGCCTGGGGTTCCTGATCCCCTCCCTCCCCGTGATCACCAGTTTGGCGGCGGGGACTGTGGCCGCGATGGGTCTGGTCGCCCTCGTATCATCGTGGATAGCGCTGCGCGCCCTGAATACGGCGGATGCCAGCGCCCTACTCAAGGAAGGCGAGTGACATGCTCATTGAAGCGACCTCCCTCACGAAGGATTTCCCCCGTGCCCGCAAGGGGAGCCGTGTCTTTACTGCGGTGGCACCGCTCGACCTTGCGCTGGAGGCGGGGCAGTTGACCGTCATCACCGGGCATTCGGGCAGCGGTAAGAGCACGCTGCTGTCCATGCTCGCGGGCATGCTCCCGCCCACGGCCGGCACGGTTCGGCTGGGGGAAGCGGACCTGTACGCGATGCGCGACGAGGAACGCTCGCGCTTGCGTAACGAGCGCATCGGTCTGATCCCGCAGGGGCACACGGCGCTGCGCAGCTTGAGCGTGCTCGAGAACGTGCTGCTGCCTTCCGTGCTTTATGCCAAGGCCGAGCCACCGCGGGTGCGCGCCGAGGAACTCTTGGGTGCCGTGGGGCTGTCCGATCTGGCGGACGCACGCCCCAATGAGTTGTCCGGCGGCGAGCTGCGCCGCGTCGCCGTGGCCCGCGCGCTCCTCATGAACCCGAGCATCGTCCTGGCCGACGAGCCGACGGCCGGCCTGGATGCCGAGAACGCGACCACCGTCCTACGCCTCCTGCGCGAGGCAGCCGATGGGGGAGCAGCCGTCCTGATCGTCACCCATGAACCCGAGGCACGCCGCTACGCGGACCGCACCTTCGCGATGGACGGCGGTCACCTCTCCTCGGAGCAGGCCTCGTAGGGGACGAGGCCGTGGTCGCTTCAGTGTTCCTGTGCCCTGCGGGCCTACATTGTTAGTGTCGAGGTTCCAGCCGGCGCACTGGCCATCGGCGCCAAGCGCCGCCGCGAACGCCGGGACGGCTAACGGGTACCACGACTGACACCAGGTAACCCCAGGCAGGGGCGCGAGACCACCACGGTCCCGCGCCCCTGCCACATCTCTCCCACCACACCACACACCGATCGCAGGGGAGCGCATACTCAGCGACGGACTCGTCGCTGAGGGCGGCTGTGGAACGCGCGGCGCGGGACGCAGACGGCGGTGGGACCAACTAGGCTTGGAGGGTGACCACAGCACTGTATCGCCGGTATCGCCCCGACACCTTCGACCAGGTGATCGGGCAGGAGCACGTGACGGAGCCTCTGAAGGCGGCGCTGCGCGCGAATCGCGTCACGCACGCGTACCTGTTCTCGGGGCCGCGCGGATGCGGCAAGACAACGTCCGCGCGCATCCTGGCGCGCTGTCTGAACTGTGCGCAGGGTCCCACGGATACCCCGTGCGGTCAGTGCGAATCCTGCCGCGAGCTGGCCACCGGCGGCCCCGGTTCGCTCGACGTCGTCGAGATCGACGCGGCCTCGCACGGCGGCGTCGATGACGCGCGTGACCTGCGCGAGCGCGCCACCTTCGCGCCGGTGCGCGACCGCTACAAGATCTTCATCATCGACGAGGCCCACATGGTCACGAACCAGGGCTTCAACGCGTTGCTCAAGCTCGTCGAGGAGCCGCCCGAGCACGTCAAGTTTGTTTTCGCGACGACGGAACCCGAGCGCGTCATCGGCACGATCCGCTCGCGCACCCACCACTACCCGTTCCGCTTGGTCCCGCCGGACGTCCTCGGCCCGTATCTGACGACCCTGTGCGCCGAGGAACACATCAGCGTGGGAGAGGGTGTCCTGACCCTCGTCATGCGTGCGGGCGGCGGCTCGGTGAGAGACACCCTCTCGGTGCTCGATCAGCTGATGGCCGGCGCGATCGACGGCCAGGTCACCTACCAGACAGCGGTGGCGCTGCTCGGGTACACGGATTCCGCGCTGCTCGACCAGTCCGTCGACGCCCTCGCGGGTGGTGACGGCGCTGCGGCCTTCCGTGTCGTCGAGCGCATGGTCGAGTCCGGCCACGACCCGCGCCGCTTCGTTGAGGACCTCCTCCAGCGCCTGCGCGACCTGCTCATCATCGCAGTCGCCGGCGACGGCGCGCGTGATGTCCTGGCCGACACTCCGCAGGACCAGTTCGAGCGCATGCAGCGACAGGCCCAGAATTGGGGGCCGCACGGCCTCTCCCGCGCCGCGGACCTGACCGACGAGGCCCTGCGCGCCACGACGGGCGCGACCTCACCCCGACTCCAGCTCGAGCTCCTCGTGGGGCGTATCCTCGTGCCCGCACCCACCGCCGCACCCGCACCGGGTCCCGTCCAGGGTATGGTCGGAATGACCGGTGGGGGAGCGCCGCGCCAGGTGTCCTCCGTTTCGTCGTCCGAGGCCTCCTCGGGTCGTTTCGGCGCTCGCGAGGCACGCGAGGCCCTGGCTCGTAAGAAGCAGGAGCGCGCCGAGGCCTCGGCCCCCGCCGCGCAGACGCCCGCGTCGCCTGCCTCGTCCGCACCCGCGCCCCAGGGGATGCCCGCGTGGGGGAGCGGCCCCGATTGGGGTTCCGCGAGTCCTGCGCCTCGTTCGTCCGAGGCCTCTCAGGAACCCGCGCAGCACGCGCCGGGGGAGCGACTCTCAGGGGGGCGCGGCGAGCGCCCCGTAGGTGATCGAGCTGAGCACCCCGCGAACGAGCGGTCCGCTCGCGAGCGCGGCGAGCGGTCCTCAAGCGACCAGCACGAGTGGGGTCGCAGCGAGCGCTACGATCAGCAGGGTGGCGCACGCCAGGGCGAACGCGCTCCGGCGCAGCATTCGGGCGGCCAGGCGACGCGCCAGCAGGGCCGTCCTGAGGTCCCCGAAGGCCGCGAGGCCCCCGCGCAGCGCCCCGCCCAGCCGCGACCCGACGCGCGCAGTCACGAACCGGTGCGCCGGGAAGCTCACGACCAGGAGCGAGCGAACCGCGACACTTCGGCCTCCCTGACCCCCGGAGGCCGCGAGGCCGACATGCTGCGCGGACGATGGAACGAGGTCGTCGAACGACTGTCCTCGATCAGCCGCGTCACCTGGTCGATGGTCGGCGGCAACGCGCAGCTCGGAGCCGTGGATGGCTCCGCCGTGGTGCTGCTATTTCCCGTCGAGGCCATGGTTAACGCATTCTCGCGCGGCTCCCGCGCTGCTGACGTCGAGAAGGCCGTCCGCGAGGTCACCGGTCTGACCGTTACCGTGTCCGCGCAGGTGGGGCAGGCCTTGGGTGGCCCGGCAACGACGGGTCCGTCGGCGCAGGCATCGCGCTCGGGCGGTCAACCGCGTCAGCCCCAGCGCGGAGGATGGGTCTCGGAGCCGCCCCCTTTTGACGAGGCCGCCGCGCAGGCGGCATACCACGAGGACCCCGCGCCCGACAATGACGGCGGGTGGCCCGAACCCGCGCGAGCACCCGAACCTGCTCGCACGCACGAGCGCACGCCGGAACGTGCGCCGGAACGCACGCCGGAGGAGTCGGCCTGGCCGGCGACCGCGGCGGTGATCCCCCTGCGCCGAGAGACACCGCGCGCAGAAGAACAACACTGGCAGGACGCGCCCGACACGTTTGGTGAACCCGCCTCGTACGAGAGCGCGTCAACGCACGAGAAGCCTGCTGCGCCCGAGCGACCAGCGTTGCCCGAGAGAGCCGCCCGAGCCCTCGCCCAGGCGAGTGCGAAGGCCCCCACCCGCGACGAACACCCGAGTGCCACGACGACAGCACCGGTCGCGCCACGCAAGCACTCCTTCACGGTCTTCACCTACCCTGGCGACCCGGACCCCGCTGACGAAGCGTCGGTCGCACCCGCGCAGGCTGACAGCGCGGCCCCGGCCTCGTCCCCCGTCTTTGACGATGCGCCCATCGAGTCCGCTGCCTACGCGTCGGCCACGCCGACGGGGTGGGGCGACCCGGCTGCGACCCCCGGAGGCGCGCCCGTCTCCTTCGACGACGGCGCGGATCAGTGGACGCCGCCGGAGGAACCGACGCACAGCGCTACCCCGACCTCGCAAGACACTGCCCAACAGGAGGTATCCCCGCAGGAATGGGCGGCGCAGGGAGCCGACGCGTCAGGGTGGGCGTCGCAGGACTGGTCACCGCAGGCCCCGCAGGAACCCGCTGAGCAGGCCGCTGCCCCGCAGCCCCCCTCGTGGCTGGCAGCCGCGCCCGAGCCGATGCGCCCGGCTGCCCCGGATTCTCAGGTTGCCGACGCCGACGTGCCCGCCCAAGCGAGTCCCGGTAACCCCCTCACCGGCCGCGCCGCCGCCGAGGCCGCCCTGCGCGAGAAGGCCCAGTGCGAAGCCACCGTCGCCTCGACCCGCACTCACGCGGCCGACGACGACAGCGCCAGCATCGACGACGAAAACATTGAACACTCGCAGACGATCGGCCTGGCTGCGGTCCTGGAGATCCTCGGCGGACGGGTCATCGAAGAGAAGATGACCGAGGGAGGATACTGACATGTACGACGGTGCCCTGGCCGACCTCATCGACCAGTTCGGACAACTGCCCGGCATCGGCCCGAAGTCCGCGCAGCGCATGGCCATGCACGTCCTGGACGCGGAGCCCGATGAGGTCGCGCGCCTCGTTGACGCGATCAACGCCGTGCGCGGGCGCGTGCGCCACTGCGACATATGCGGCAATCTCACGGAAGAGGACCAGTGCTCCATCTGCCGCGACGCGCGCCGCGACCCTAGCGCGATCTGCGTCGTCCAGGAACCGAAGGACATCCAGGCGATCGAGGGAGCACGCGTCTTCCGCGGGCGCTACCACGTCCTCGGAGGCGTCATCGACCCGATCCACGGGGTGGGGCCGGACCAGCTGAACATCGCCTCGCTCATGAGCCGCCTCGCCGACGGGACGGTCACCGAGGTCATCCTGGCGACCAACCCGAACGTCGAGGGCGAGGCGACGGCCGCCTACCTCGCGCGCATGCTCTCCACGATGGGCGTCGAGACCTCGCGCCTGGCGATGGGCCTGCCCATGGGCGGCGACCTGGAGTACGCGGACTCGGTGACGCTGGGCCGCGCGCTTGAGGGGCGTCGCCGCCTCTGATCCGTTGTCGACGAGGCCGGAGCTGCCTCACGCTCACGCCGCGCGCAGGGGGGAGCAGTCTCCCGGGCGACGGAGCGCAGCGCAGCGATGCCCGTGACCTGCCCTGTTTGTCGCCTCCCAGGCCGTGTGTTCTGCTCACGGTGACGCACGTGTGACACAATCGTAGGTACCGCGCTGCGAGAAGACGAGGAGGCCATGATGGTGACCCAGGCGAATGGCGGGGTGCCCCGTGTGCTCGTTGTTGACGACGAGGCGATGCTGGCGGACTTGCTCGCGCAGGCCCTGCGGCACGAGGGTTGGGAGACGGCCACGGCTAAGGACGGGCTGGATGCGCTGGCGAAGGCGTCGAGCTTCCACCCGGACATCGTGATCCTGGACGTACAGATGCCGCGCATGGACGGACTGGAGACGCTGGCGCGTCTGCGCGCTCGTGATCCGGAGCTGCCGGTCCTCTTCCTCACTGCGCGTGACGCGGTCGCTGATCGCGTGCAGGGGTTGCGCGCTGGCGCGGACGACTACGTGACGAAGCCCTTCGACTTGGACGAGGTGGCTGCCCGCGTGGAGGCCCTGCTGCGCCGCGCGGGACGCACCCAGCAGACGGTGTCAGCGGTGCTGCAGGTCGCGGACTTGACCCTGGATGTGGACTCCCATGACGTGCGTCGCGGCGGGGAAGAGATCACGTTAACGAACACTGAGTTCGAATTGCTCCGGTATCTGATGGAAAACGTTGGAATTGTCCTATCGAAGCAGAAGATCCTGGATGCCGTGTGGAGCTACGACTTCGGCGGCCAGGTGAACGTCGTCGAACTCTACATCTCCTACCTGCGTAAGAAGATTGACGCGGATCGCCCGGCCCTCATTCGCACGGTTCGAGGTGCCGGCTACATCCTGCGGGAACCCCAGTGACGAGGCGTCCTTCCTTGGCCGGGCGGCTGTCGCGCGCGCTTGCTGCGTGCGTCGCGCTCGCGCTCATTGTCATGGTGGCGGCGTCCACGCTGGTCATGCGCTCCTGGATGCTGGCCAATATGGACTCCGAACTGCATCGTCTCTCGCAGCGCGCCGGTGAGCGCCTGGCCGTCGAGGATGCGCCGGACGACGAGGTGGATACGGACGATGATTCCGACGATGATTCCGACGAGGAATCCGACGACGATTCCGACGATGACGGTGCCCGCACGACCCTGCAGTCGAGCGGCCATGCTCCTCGTCCCGGCGGGCCGCTAGTTCCTGGTGGGCCTAAGGGACACGGGTTCGGCGGCGCCGGCATCGCCGAGGGCACCCTTCAGTACGTGAGCGAGGACGGCGAGGCGGCCGGCGCGGTCGTTTCGAACTTTTCGGTGACCTACCTGAATGCGCCGGCTCTGGCGATTCTGGCTGCTGTCCCCGCGGATGGGGGTATGCACACCGTGCGCCTGAAGGGAATGGGAACGTTCCGTGTGACCGCGCGCGTGGTCGAGGGGAAGACCGTGCTCGTCGGCATCCCGATGGACAGCATTGATGATGTGGTCTTGATGCTCGTCGGGGTTGAGATAGGTCTGTCCCTCGTCGTCGCGATTGCGGCTGGGTTCGCAGGGCGCGCGTGGGTGCGCCGCGAGCTGCGCCCGCTCGGCGTCGTGCGTGCGGCGGCTGCGGATATCGCGAGCCGTGACCTCGCCGATGAATCGGGAAACTTGACGCGGGTCGGCGAGGAAACGACCGCCGGCCCCGTCGAGGTCGCGGATGTCGCGGGTGCCCTCAACTCGATGATCGACGCCGTCGAGGACGGTATGGAACGCCGCGCCCGCAGCGAGGCGAAGCTCCGTCAGTTCGTCGCCGACGCCTCGCATGAGCTGCGCACGCCGCTCGCGTCGGTTCAGGGATACGCGCAGCTCGCGCGCCGCGATATTGGCGAGGCCTCCCGCACTCAGGCGCTCGAGCGCATCTCTTCGGAGGGGGCGCGCATGGCCTCCCTCGTGGAGGAGATGCTGACGCTCGCTCGACTGGACGGCAACCGAGCTCTCACGTGTGATCGCGTCGACGTCATCCCCGTGATTCTGGACGCTCTGTCCGACGCGCACGTGGTCGCCCCCGACCATGCGTGGGAGCTCGGGGAAGCCGTGGGTGCCCCGGTCCTCGGCGACGAGTCCGCCCTGCGTCAGATCCTCACGAACCTCCTGGCCAACGCTCGTGTTCACACGCCCGCGGGCACGCGCGTCGTCGTCTCTGTCCTTCGGAGCAGGGACGAGGCCGTGGCCGCCTCCGCTGCTCCCCGCGGCCCCGCGAAGGGGCGGGGGAGCGCGACGGGTGCCCAGGCCTCGTCGATGATCACGATCCGCGTGGCAGACGATGGACCCGGCATCCCGGCTGACATTCGCGACCGCGTGTTCGACCGTTTCGTGCGCGGCGACTCCTCGCGCACGCGCGACGGGCGCGGCTCGTCGGGTTTGGGCATGTCGATTGTCGAGTCCTTGGCGCGCGCCATGGGCGGGTCGGTGCGGCTGGTTGACAGTGAAAAGGGAACTGTCATCGACGTGACACTGCCCGCGGCGTAAAGTGAGTGCGAATGGGTGTGTACCGTCCGGCGTGCCCCGGCCTCGTGCCGCTTTCTAAAGACTCGCCAGACGGAATCGAGCCGCCTGACTGGCCCCGACCTCGTCCGTTGTGTGTGCCCGCTCGCAGTCGCGCGTTCAATGTCACCCCCGTTTACCCGTTCATATACCGGAAGTTCCCAGCGGGATCGCGCGAGCGCCGTAGGATTGACACGGTGGCGTGTGCCGCCCGAATACGTGCAGACCTGCATATACCGATAGAAATGAGGGTCCAGTGGCACTGATCGTGCAAAAGTACGGCGGTTCTTCCGTCGCCGACACCGAAGCCATGAAGCGTGTCGCCCAGCGCATCGTGGACACGCACAACGCGGGACACCGCGTCGTCGTGGTCGTATCGGCCATGGGCGACACGACGGACGACCTGCTCGACTCGGCGGCCGCCCTCACCGACAACCCGCCCGAGCGTGAAATGGACATCCTCCTGTCCGCAGGCGAGCGCATCTCCATGGCGCTGCTGGCCATGGCCGTCAACGAACTGGGCGTTGAAGCCCGCGCCTACACCGGCGCGCAGGCCGGCATTAAAACCGACAGCCACTTCGGTGCCGCCCAGATCATCGGCATGGTTCCCGAGCGCGTCGCCCGCGCCGTCAAGGACGGCCAGGTCGCCATCGTCGCCGGATTCCAAGGCATCTCCAAGGACGACGACGTGACAACGCTCGGCCGCGGCGGCTCCGACACGACCGCCGTCGCCCTCGCCGCAGCCCTCCACGCCGACGTGTGCGAAATCTACACGGACGTCGACGGCCTCTTCTCCGCCGACCCGCGCATCGTCCCCAAGGCCCACCGCCTGCGCACCCTCACCCAGGAAGAAACCCTGGAAATGGCCGCGCACGGTGCCAAGATCCTCCACCTGCGGGCCGTCGAATTCGCCCGCCGCTACGGGGTCCCCCTCCACGTGCGTTCCTCGTTCTCTGAAAAGAACGGCACCTGGATCTCCGACGCCCCCGCAAACCCCGAACTCAAGGGCCTCGTGCCCGACGCCGCCCTGAAGTCCCCAGAGGAAAACGCCATGGAAAAGCCCGTCATCTCCGGCATCGCTCACGACCGCTCGCAGGACAAGATCACCGTCACCGACGTGCCGAACAGCCCCGGCGTCGCCGCCCGCGTCTTCGCTGTCGTCGCCGAGGTCGGTGCCAACATCGATATGATCGTCCAGAATCTGCCGATTTCCGACCCCACGAAGGCCAACATCACCTTCACCCTGCCCGAAGGCGACGCACAGAAGGCCCTCGACGCCCTCGAGGCCCACCGCGACGAAATCGGCTTCAACGAGCTGCGCTACAACCCCAACATCGGCAAGCTCAGCCTCGTCGGCGTCGGCATGCGCACCAACCCCGGCGTCTCCGCGCGCCTCTTTTCCGCCCTGTCCGACGCGGGCATCAACATCGACCTGATCTCCACCTCCGAGATCCGCATCTCCGTCGTCACCCGCCTCGATGACCTCGACCGCGCCGTCAAGGCAGTCCACACCGCCTTCGGCCTCGACGCCTCCGAAACCGAGGCCGTCGTCTACGGCGGCACTGGCCGCTGATCGTTCATCGACGAGGCCCGGGCCGGCTCCGCTGTTTCTGCGCGGTTCCGGCGCTCCCGGTGAGTGTGGTCGGCCTCGTCCCCATAGATTTCACCCAGCGTTCGCCCCGTCGTATGGGCGCGCGCACCAACACAAGGAGAACACCATGAGTGGTTTCAATGTCGCCGTCGTCGGTGCCACCGGCCAGGTCGGCCGAGTCATGCGCACCCTGCTGGAGGAGCGGGGTTTCCCGGTCGAGACGATTCGTTTCTTCTCGTCCGCTCGCTCGGCGGGCACGACCCTGCCGTGGAAGGGACAGGACATCGTCGTCGAAGATGTGGCGACCGCCGACTACTCGGGCATTGACATCGCCGTGTTCTCCGCGGGTGCCACTGCCTCGCGCGAGTATGCCCCCAAGTTCGCGGCCGCCGGCGCGGTCGTCGTCGACAACTCCTCCGCATGGCGCAAGGACCCCGAGGTCCCGCTCGTCGTCTCCGAGGTCAACCCCGACGACGTCGACAACCGCCCCAAGGGCATCATCGCGAACCCCAACTGCACGACCATGGCCGCCATGCCCGTCCTCAAGCCCCTCGTCGAGGCCGCCGGCGGCATCAAGCGCCTCTTCGTGTCCTCCTACCAGGCCGTCTCCGGGTCAGGCCGCGCCGGCGTCGCCGAGCTGACCGGCCAGATCGAAGCCGGCGTCAAGCAGGACCTTCCGGGCCTCGCCCTCGACGGCCGCGCCGTCACCCTGCCCGAACCCAACGTGTACGTCGCGCCCATCGCCTTCGACGTCGTGCCGCTCGCCGGCTCCATTGTCGACGACGGCTCCGAAGAGACCGACGAGGAGCAGAAGCTGCGCAACGAGTCGCGTCGCATCCTGCACACCCCCGACCTGGCCGTGTCCGGCACCTGCGTGCGCGTCCCCGTCTACACGGGCCACACCCTGACCATTCACGCCGAGTTCGCCGGCGACATCACGCCCGACCAGGCACGCGCCTTGCTGGCCGACGCTCCCGGCGTGCGCGTCGTCGACGTCCCCACCCCGCTCGAGGCCGCCGGCCGCGACGAGGTCCTCGTGGGCCGCATCCGCCAGGATCAGGCGGTTGACGGCAAGCGCGGCCTCATCCTGGTCGTCTCCGGCGACAACCTGCGCAAGGGCGCTGCCCTCAACGCGGTCCAGGTCGCCGAGGTCGTGGCTGCGCGACTGCGCTGAATGCTCGGCCTCTCGACTGTGTCGAGTGCCCCCAGCTCTCGACTGTGTGAACTAGTTGCGTGAACGCGCGGCGGCCCTGACGGGCTGCCGCGCGTTTGCGTTGCGTGGCTGCTTGTGGTGCCACTGGTGTTCCGGGTGCCGCGTGGTGTGCTGTCGGGCCGGGCTGCTGGTTGTGCCCGTGGGCGGCGGCCCGTCCGCTCGCCGTCCGCGCCGCGAGCTTCGCTCGGCGCGTCGCCTCGAAGCCCGGCCAGGCCCCGCCGCCGCCCACGGGCACCGCAGCCAGGCCCACCGGTCCCTCCGGTGCCCTTCGCACCAGTGGTGCCAGGTTGCTGATGTGCGGCTCGGCGTGTAGGCTCGAAGCCCGGCCAGGACCCGCCGCTACCGCGCAGGTGTCGCGTCCAGACCTCACTTGCCGCATTGCTGAGACCGCACCCAATTTCACACGTAGTTCCCCTGCGACTATTTCAAACATTTAATTCAGGTCGTTGGAATTGCAACGTTTTCTGACTTTGTTGGAACTTTGCTCAATCGAATTACGTGCGACTTTTCTGGGGGGGCTTGGCCCCACCGCCCTGACAATTTCGCATGCAATTCCCTCAGATGAGCTTCGTTGCGTGAAGCTGGATCGTTGGAATTCTACGGATTCTACGCTCTGTGGGGGTGTGCTGTGGTGGAATTGCATGCGGAATTGAGGAGTTCCCTTTTCCGTGGTCGAGCTTGTTGCTCAGGGGTATTGCACTACTTGGGTAGGCATTGCACTGCTTAGTTGCCAGTGCAATGTTGTGCTATCTGGTGCATTGGTGCCGTATCTAGTGCACTGCTTCGTCGTGATGAAACCGGTGACACCTTTGCGGGCCCGAGTGAGTGCAGGCTTGAAACCGGTGACACCTTTGCGCGGGGAAAATGCTGGTTTTTCGGGTGTTGAGGGCTCGCAATGGTGATGGCGGTTTCATTGGTCAGCTCGGGGAGGCGCGCAGTGGTGTCGTCGGTTTCAACAACTTGCTACCGAAGGAGAACATTGGTGCCGGCGGTTTCACGTGGACAATGTGAGTGCGTCGTAATGACCTTGACCGTTTTGATTTCGAGTAGTTGCCGTGCCGGGCGCGAAAAAGTTTGCCCTGCGCGCTCACAACACCCCAAATTCGGCGTTTTTGCGCTTGCTGGGCGAGTTTTTTCGCGGAAGTGCCGGTGTAGGGGCCGTGCTGGGCGAACTCTTTCGCGCCAACCGACATTGCGCCCGGTCTTGTAGGCGATGCGGCGCCCTCCAAGCCGGAAGTGGTGGGGGTTTGCGCTACATGAAGCCGTCGTACAGTGTGTCGCCGGCGTGTCGGACCCCCCGTGTAGTGCAATTCCCCCATCGGGTGGCGGTCAGGTCGCGACTCGAGGTGGTGCGGCACCCAAAGTGCAGACCACCTCGGAGAAAAGTGCTGAAAACGGGCCGTTGCGGGAGAGGTGGACTACGCCTTGAGCATGTGGCCTCTGACATGGCGCATATGCGCAGGTGTCCTGGCATTGAGTGAAGTATTCGGCTGGACACGCAATGTGCAGAGTCCGGTTTTATCCCCCGCCTAATTCTACAATGTAGCTGTGTTTGACAAACTTTTTTCGCGCTTCGTTCGGGCATCTAATGGCTCTGCTATCGGTCCGTGGAATCAACGTCGTGTTGGCAACTTTAGATTATGGATCGAAAATCGTGAGCACCTTCGTATTGACCACATAAAACATGGGCTCAAAGAAGAAACCTTGGCACAATGTAGTTTTCGTGTTTGCGGCAGCCAAGTTACCGTCACTCGATTGAAGGTTGCTCATTGTGCCCGTCGTGTTGGCTGGGGGACAGAGCTTATCCTCGAGCTGCGTCGGAGGTTTCCGGATCATCAGATTGGTGTCTCTGGGATTGAGATTGACCCTAACGGGATTGCGTTCTGGAAGAAGCTGTCTGATGAGGGTATCGTTGTGGCTAGTGAACTAGCTGATTGCGAGAAGGTGCTCGAAATGCACCGTCAGGCACCGGCATCTTTCTGTCAGGAAAGTTGGCAGCCTTCCGTTCGAGCAACCGATGCTGCGCGGATGCTGAAGGCTGAATATGATCGACTGTCGTCAGTAGCTCAGAGTTGAGTGCTTTTTGTCATCATGCGAGCCTGTGAGGCTCCGGATGAAAAAGATGCTTCTCGGGGTCTGGCTTCATAGTTGCCGCGTGAGGCTGGTGTGCCGGGCGTGTGCGCGGCAGTTCAGGGGTTATAGGACAAAACGTGTTGGTTGAGGGGTTAGTCCCAGGTGTTGTGGTAGGGGGGTGGTGTGGTGGAGTTCGTTGAAGCAGATTGCGTCGCCCCAGCCGGGGATGGTGCCGGTGGCTTGGTGGTTTTGCACGGCTTGTTGCCAGGCGTTTTCGAGGTATGTGTCGGTGGGCATGGTCGCCAGGATTGTCGCTGCTGGTTGCGGGTGGGCTGAGTGGGTGTAGCACCACCAGAACAC
>NZ_CAJPJE010000013.1:0-47572 GCF_905369875.1 Actinomyces sp. ICM47 | reverse complement strand
GCCCTCCCCCGCGCCGAGGGGGGCTGGGAGTGTGTGGGCGAGGGCATGATCGGTGCCTACGTAGATCGCACGGTCTCACGCATCTCATCCCTATCCGACGCCGCGCACGTGCCCACACCCGTATCCGTCGAGGACCCCACGGGCCTCCTGACCTCCCTGCTGGAACGCCTGGGCGTCCCCATTGACGAGGCCGGGGCGGGCTTGTCACTGCACGTGTGCTGCGAGGGACGAACGCTTTGTTCTTCTCTGTCCGAGGAGCAGGTGCGTACCGCCCTGGGTGAGGCGCTGGCAACGAGTCCCGTGATCCCGGCGGGCCGGGGACTGTACTGCGTGGATCCGGCCTTCGTCATGGACGCCGACGCGATCAGTGCAGGCGCGGCCCTCGCGCTCCTCGCGCCGCGCTAAGCGGTAGGCCGAGTTACGTCCCCATGAGGTGAGGACAAGGGGACGCAGATGTGCATGCTCACCCGTAGTCTGCGCGTATGAGTGAGAACACCCCGACGATTGGGCGATCACGGGTGCGAAGATTAACACGTACCGTCAGGTTGGCAACGCGTTCCCACCGCCAGTTGCCCGCGCGGTGGCATCGCAATCGCCTCTGCTCTCAGGGCAGACAGTCGTGGGCAGGAGGCTGTCGCATGAGCATCAATCTCCTCGACGAGCGTCGGTTCTTCCACCGTCATCGACGGTCAACGTCTGCGTGACATCGCCGATTTACCCCTCGACTTGGCGATCTAACGACGCACCCCTGGCGCGAACAGTGGTGCCCAGGCGCTCTCGCGCCCGGGCACCACTCACAGCACATTTCAACTCACACGTCGAAAGGCGTGGAAATTACCATGCCGCCCGTCTCGATCTGACCGGCCATGTCGGACAGGCCCAGCTTCAGGTCAGAAGACAACATCGGTGTGTAGGCACCGAAGCCGGTGAGGATCACGCCGCCGGACACCAGCGACACGGGGACAGTCGATGCAGGCGCGCCTGCCGTGGCATCGGAAATGAGCGTATCCATTGCCGCGGAATAGTCGAGAACAATACCGGTCAGCACGGGCGCTCCAATAGACGAGCGCACCGCGTCGGTGATCTGGATGTAGCTGAACGAGTCAGAGAAAGACTGCGTGTCGACCTGCTCGACCATCTGCGGACCGGCCTGGCCCGACATGGGCGACTCGGCGGATACAGCCTCGTCGCGGGTCAGACCCTTGAGGTCAGCCTTCGTCAAGCCCGACCAGATGAGACGCACCATCGGGTTACCAGCCGCGGTGACAGCGCGCGCGGCACCCGCGTTGTTCTCCCCCGCGAGGGGCAGAATGATGTCGGCACCCTGCGCGATAAAGTTGGCGGCAGTAGCCTCAACGTTCTCGGCGCTGTCGACAAATGTCCCGTCCTTGGCGGCGTTATTCCAGCCCAGGACGGCGATAGACGTGCCCTTCGCGAGGTTGTAGGCGTCGACGCCTTCCGCGAAGGCATCCATCTGCGACGCGGTGACATTGTCGCGCGACCCGCCGATGACAGCAAGCGTACCCGTCGTGGTCATGCCGGCCGACGCGTAGCCAGCCAGGTAGGCGGCCTCGGAGGCCCTGACGTTGATGACGGAACCATTCTTGAGGGAGGTGGGATTGCCCTTCGCATCCGTGAACGAGGCACCGACGAGCGCGAAACGGACCTTCGGGTTGGCGCGCGCGGCCTCGGAAATAGACGAGGCCGTGGTGGAGTCGGTGCCGACGATCAGCGTGCAGCCGGAGGCCACGAGCGAGGCCGGTGCTGCCTCACCCGATCCGGCCTGATAGGTGATCGACGCATTGTTCGCGGCATCCGCGAGGGCACGCGCGACGGGGTCCGTCGCGGGGTCCGTGTGCGTACTCGAGGTAGCGACGCAGACCTTCGCGGACGCGGCCGGGGTAGCGCCGGGCGTCGGCGAGCATGCGCTCACAGCCAGGGCAGCCACCGTGGCCGTAGTAGCGAAGGCAGCGAGAGTCCGCTTATTCACGTCTCATCCCTTTCGTCGGGGCGTCTTTCTGCCCAACACGGTACCAGCCGAGCCGCGCGCAACGCCGCCCGGGGCGGTGCACCTCACCCGACAGCATACACTCGAAGGCGGCGCGGGATCACCGTGAGTCACGGAGGCACTCGCGTCGCCTGGCGGAAGGCTATCAGAGCAAGTCGGAGCGACCGGCCTCGGCAAGCATATCGACGACGGACTTGACGGCCTGCGCGCGCTCCAGGCGCGTCACGAGGATCGCGTCAGAGGTCAGGGCCACCGCGACGTCGGGCACCCCAACGAGAGCGACGAGCGGGCCATCCTCACCCACGGATCCGTAGACGGCGGCACCCTCAGAGTCGATGCGGATGGCCTCACCGAGGCTGCCCGCGGCGGCAGCAATACCGGTCAGCGCCTCAAAGTCGCCCAGGTCCGTCCAGCCGAGGGCGGCGTCAGCGGGAACGACGGCCACTCCCCCGTCGGCAGCAACGGGTTCAGCGATGGCGTGATCGATGGCGATCTTAGTCAGGTGCGGCCAGTTCTCCTCCAGCGTCGCTTCGAACTGCGGCGTTCCCCACGAGCGCGCAATAGTCTCTAGGCGCGCGTGCAGGTCGGGCATGAGTCGGGCCAGGTGGGAGGCCAGGACACCCGCAGACATGATGAACATGCCCGCGTTCCACAGGTAGCCCTGGGACACGTAGCGGGCAGCAGTGTCCGCATCGGGCTTTTCGACGAACTCGGCGACCCGGCGGGCACGCCCGGCAGCGCCAGCCACCCCAGCCTCGTCCTCACCGGACAGAGCAGGTCCGGGCGCGATGTAGCCGTAGGCGGTCGAGGCCTCGGTGGGCGTCAGCCCAATCGTCACGACGTATCCGTCGCGCGCGGCACCAATCGCGGTTGCAACGGCGGCGCGCAGCAGCTCGGGGCGCGCAATCAGGTGGTCGGCGGCGAACGAGCCGACGATGGCATCGTCCCCAAAGCGCTCGCGCACGACGTAGGCGGCCAATCCGATCGCGGCCATGGAATCGCGCCCCGATGGCTCGATGAGGAGCGTGCGTTCCTGCGAGGAAGCGAACTCGGGAAGCTGGGCGAGTACGCCATCGCGGTGCGCTTGACCGGTCACGATGGTCACGGACGAGGCCCCAGAAGCTAGGCGGTCCACCGTACCCTGCAGAAGGGTACGGCCCGTGCCCGCCAGGTCGAGGAGGAACTTGGGACGGCGACGCCGCGACAGCGGCCACAGGCGGGTGCCGGCACCGCCGGCGGGGATAATCACGTGGAGGTCACTCATGCCCCCAGTATCGCAGATACGACGAGGGAGCGAGGCCAAAACCTCGCCCCCTCACCGGAAAGCGTCTGCTAAGCGGGCCTCACTCGGCGTCGCCCTCAGCGGCAGCCTCTTCGGTAGCTTCCTCAGCTTCTTCAGCGGCGGCTTCCTGGATGGACACGATGACCGTCTCAGCGTCGAGCTCGACCTCCACACCGGCGGGCAGCTTGAGGTCGGAGACGTGCACGGCGGAACCGGCCTCAATGCCATCGATGGAGACCTCGACGTGCTCGGGGATGGAGGTGGCGGGAGCCTTCACCAGGATGGCGAACTCCTCCAGGGAGTGGACGGTGCCAGGGACGGGCTCGCCGGTCACGACGACGGGAACCTCAACGTCGACCTTCTCGCCGGCCTTGACGGCCTGGAAGTCGGCGTGCAGAATGTCGCGGCGCACAGGGTGAACCTGAACGTCCTTGACGAGGGCCAGCTGGGACTTGCCGTCGATCTTCAGCTCAACGAGCGCGTTCTTGTTGCCACGGACGATCAGGAACAGATCGTGACCGGGAACGTCGAGGTGACGGGGCTCTTCGCCGTGGCCGTAGAGAACGGTGGGGACCTTGCCGGCGCGGCGGGCGCGGCGGGAGGCACCCTTACCGAACTCGGAACGCTCTTCGGCAAGCAGGACGGGGTTGTCGCTCATGTGTTTTCCTTCGTTTCTCAGGTCCGGCGTCGGTGTCGGCAGAGTGAAGGAAGCGCTACGCGCATCAATTCAAGCCCTGTCGATAACGGCGGATACGGATCCGCCCTCGCCGGAGCAACCCCAACAGGTTACCTCACGACGAGGGCGGATGTGAAGCGGGAATCCGTCAGTTAAACAGCGATGTGACCGAACCGTCTTCGAAGACCTCGTGAATCGCGCGAGCCAGGAGCGGCGCGATAGACAGGACGGTGAGCTGCTCGAAGCGCTTCTCAGCAGGGATCGGCAGGGTGTCGGTGACGACAACCTCGGCGGCTCCGGACTCGGAGAGACGCTTGGCGGCCGGGTCGGAGAGGATACCGTGGGTGGCCACAACGATAACCTTCTTGGCACCGGCGTTGGTGAGGACGTTGATCGCCTCGGTGATCGTACCGGCGGTGTCGATCATGTCATCGACCAGGACGCATTCCTTGCCAGCGACATCGCCGACGACGCGGTTCGCGACGGCAACGTTCGGGCGAGTCGTGTCGCGGGTCTTGTGAACGAAGGCCAGGGGTGCGCCGCCCAGCTTCTTCGACCACTTTTCGGCAACGCGGATACGACCGGCGTCCGGGGAGACAACGGCCGTGTTGGACAGGTCGACGCGGCCGCGCACGTAGTCCACGAGGACCGGCATGGCGAAAAGGTGGTCGACCGGGCCATCGAAGAAGCCCTGCTCCTGCGAGGCATGCAGGTCCACGCTCATGATGCGGTCGGCACCGGCGGTACGGTACAGGTCGGCCATCAGACGGGCGGAGATAGGCTCGCGGCCCTGGTGCTTCTTGTCCTGACGGGAGTAGGGGTAGAAGGGAGCGACCACGGTGATGCGCTTCGCGGACGCACGCTTGGCAGCATCAATCATGATGAGCTGCTCCATGAGCCACTTGTTGATGTCGCCCGCGATGGACTGCAGGACGAACACGTCGGCGCCGCGAACGGACTCGTTGAAGCGCACGTAAATCTCGCCGGAGGCGAAGTCGTAGGCCGTCACCGGCGAAACCCCACATCCGATTTCCTCGCCCACGGCATGAGCCAGGTCCATGTGAGCTCGCCCAGAAACGAGGACGAGATTCTTTTCTCCAGTGGTCACCAGTCCGCTCATACGGTGGTCTCTCCTTGTGTTGGATCAGGCGCGAGGCGCCACGATCAGTGTGCCGATGGTGCTGTAAGGCTTAACCATCGTATCGGCTGCGACGCAGCCCTGACCGATCCACGCGGCGGGAACCACAGCGCGATCCCCGATTTCCGTATCAATCAGCGTGGCGTTAGGACCGATTTCACAGTTATCACCAACGCGTGTGGTACCCCGCAGGCAGGTACCGGGGTAGATCGTGGTGTCCGCGCCGACCCTCACATCGACATCGACCCAGGTGGAGGCCGGATCGACGATGGTCACGCCGGAACGCATGAGCGCCTCGCAGAGACGCTTGTTGAGCTCCGCGCCCAGCTCAGCGAGTTGGACACGGTCATTCGCACCGGCGCTCTGCCAGTGGTCGGTGAGCTCCAGGGCACCGGCGGTGCGGCCCGCGGGAGCCGCTGCAGCCAGCACGTCGGTCAGGTACACCTCGCCCTGGTCGTTGTCAGTCCCCAGGGAGGACAGAGCATCGCGCAGGAACTGTGCATCGAACGCGTAGATACCCGCGTTGATCTCGTTGATCGCGGCCTGCTCGGGCGTCGCGTCGCGCTGCTCAACGATGGCGGTGACCGTGCCGGAGGCGTCGCGGATAATGCGCCCGTAGCCGGTGGGATCCTCAACGCGCGAAGTCAGGACAGTGACGGCGTGCCCCGCGCCCTCATGGGTGGCGACCAGCTCGGCCAGGGTGTCCGTCGACAGGAGAGGAACATCGCCGTAGGTGACGACAATTGTGCCGGGCGCGGGGGCGACTGCGGCGTCGAGAGCCTCGAGGCCGCACTGGACGGCGCGGCCGGTGCCGGGAATCTCATCCTGGTCGGCGATGATGGCGGCGGGACTTACGCGCGCGATTTCTGCGGCGACAACCTCGCGCTGGTGGCGCACGACGGCGACCAAATGCTCGGGGTCGAGGCCGTGAGCAGCGCGCAGAGCGTGTCCGATCATGGACAGGCCAGCGAGGGGATGCACAACCTTCGGGAGGGCTGATTTCATGCGCGTTCCCTGACCGGCGGCCAGGACGATGACGGCGGCGGGGCGAGACATATTCCTCCTCAAAGGGTTAACAGATCCGATACGGATCTGATCGCTCCGCCCCTAGGATTCGAACCTAGACTAAAGGCACCAAAAACCTCTGTGCTGCCGTTACACCAAGGCGGAATGCGTCCACAGTGATAATACCCGGACCTCATGGGCGCTTTCAAACGCGCCACTCCCCCGCACCCAAACCACCCGCCCCGCCCAGGCCTCGTCCCGTGTGATACTGGAGGCATGGCTGAGAAGAGGACACGCATGAGCGGCTTCGCACGCCGCGAGCAGCTGGTGGCCGTGGGGCGCTCTCTGTTCGCCGAAAAGGGCTTCGGGGCGACCAGCGTCGAAGAGATCGCTGCCCGCGCGAAAGTTTCCAAGCCCGTCATTTACGAGCACTTCGGCGGCAAGGAAGGCCTGTACGCCGTCATCGTGGACCGCGAGGTACAGGCCCTCATTTTCTCCCTCCAGTCCTCCCTGGAGTCTTCCGAGCGTCCACGCCTCATCCTGGAGAACGCGACCCTGGGTTTGCTCGACTATATCGAGCGCAACACGGACGGCTTCCGCGTGCTGGTGCGCGACGCGCCCTCGGATCGAACGGCGGGGTCGTTTTCCTCAATCATGGGCGACGTCGCAACGCGCGTCGAGCACATCATCGCCGCTCAATTCAAGCGTTCGAACTTCAATACCACCTGGTCGCCGCTGTACGCACAGATGCTCGTCGGCCTCATCGCGCAGGTCGGACAGTGGTGGCTCGATGACCGGCGTATGAAGAAGGACGAGGTCGCCGCACACGTCGTCAACCTCATCTGGAACGGCCAGCGCGGCCTGAGTCCCCACCCCACGCTTCGGGTGCGCTCGAGCGACGGACGCTAGGTGCTCCTCGACAGAACATACGACGAGGCCGTGGCGGGTAATCCCTGCCACGGCCTCGTTCGTGTGTGGTGCGCTCAGCGCGCCTCGTAGGAGAGGCAGTCCGCGGTGCCCGCGCCGACCGAGATGGAGGCGGCGGTGCACTCGAGGGCGTTGTTGTGGGCGCAGTCGGCCTTCTGGCAGGCACCAACGAAGGATTCGGCCTTGGCGAGGCCACCCTTGACGGTCAGCGGGATGAAGGTCGTGCAGGAGGTCGAGTAGCCGACGGTGATTGCGGCGGCTCCGCAGCTCTTCTCCTTGTTGTAGGAGCAGTCGAGGACGGAGCAATCGAGGATGCGGGGCATATCTGCCATTGGAGTGTCCTTTACAACGTGGCCCCGTGGGGCCTCTTGATAGCCGGTCGCGACCGGGTTGGCCGCGCTGTTGACTCCAGTGATACGCCTTTTCGCAATATGTGCAAGACAAGCGGTTTTTCGTTGCAATTCCAACACTATGCACCGCGCATGCGGGAACTATTTTCGCGCTTGTATCATCACTAATTACGTAAATAAAACAGGCATTTCTTTTGCGTAATTCGGATAGGTGAGCCTGCACTGTTCATCTTTGCCGCACCTATGGTGGGAGCCGCTTGGCCCCCTGCTTCAACCACCTCACACACCGCACAGAAGCCGCTACGGAGGATCCGCATTCACCCACGGCACCACGGCCTCGTCCATGGCGAGCATGACACAACTCGCCCGCGCTACCGAGGCAGCGCGGGCGAATGCGACCACGAAAACGGAGTCAGGTCACTTCGCGGACCAGAAACGGATCACGACCGTCGTTCCATCGTCGGCCGGCTGCGAGCGCGCCAGATCACCGACGTACGTGTAGGAACCCGAGAAATCAGTCGAGGAGGCGGGCAGATACTGGGGCACGTCACCGGTCGCGACGTTGTAGACCCGGGTATTCCCTTCTTGCGAATACTCCATGTCGCCGGTCAGCCCGACGCCGTCGGCCTTCGATATCCAGTAGCGGTGAGTCGTGCCGTCGGGGCCGCCCTCCTCACCCTGGAACCAATAGAGGCTGAAATCATCCGTCTCCGGGATGCCACGAACAACCGAGCCGTTGACCTGCGCGTAGTTCACGACTTGGCTCTTGGCAGTGTAGCCGGCCTCGTCGTCACGCTTGTTATCGCGCAGCGCAATGCCGCGGGAAGACAGAGCACTCTCGCCGAGGCCAAAGTCGGCGCGGATCTCCTCAGCGTAGGGGCGAACAATGATGTTGTCGGTGACGGAGACGTTGCGAATGTCCCCCTTGACTTCCTGGAAGTCGATCGCGCCGCGCGTATTGCCGTAGAAATCGTTCGTCGTGCCCGAGCGCACCAGCTTGTTGTGAGCGATCGTGATGCCACCATCCGTGTTCAGGTCAAAGTTGTGGCCATCAAACACGGTGTTCAGGCGGATGCCAGCGCCGGAGAAATTGTTGATGAGCAGGTTGTCACGAACGGCGTGGGACTTGCCTCCGAAGATACCGATACCCGAGGCCCGCCAGCCCAACTCGATAGTGTTGCCGACGAAGGAGTTGGCCTCAGCGACACGCGCCTGACTGTTCGTCGAGGTGTCAATACTCGACCAGGAGGCGAGGCCGTCGTCACCATTACCGCGCACGGAGGAGTTACGCACCGTCGAGTTCGCGGTGCCCTGCGCGAAGTTCACGCCGTCCGCGAAGTTGTTGCGAATGCGGGCGTTCTCAATGACCATACCGTCCGTGTAGGTCATCTGACTGGCATCCACGTAGTCGCCCATCCAGAAGCCACACTCGAAATGCTCGACCCACACGTTGGCGACGCGGGTGTTCGCCCCAGCCGATCCGGCGAAGCCCTTGTACTGTGCCTTCTCACCGTAACGGGAGGTCAGGGAAGAAGACATGTAGAAATCAGTCATGGTCACGCCACCCACGCCACGGTTGAAGACGAAGCCGCCACCGCCAACCTGGTCGGACGTGAAGCGCAGATTCGTGTACCACATGCCCGCGCCCCGGATCGTCAGATCGGAATGATCGAGGCCGATCTTTCGTCCCAGCTCCCAGGTTCCCGCCGGGATGTAGACCGTCTTGGAGGAGGTGTTCGCAGCCTCGTTCATCGCCCAGATAAGCGCATCAGAATCATCCACGCCGTCGCCGGGCTGCGCACCCTGGTAGTCGGCGATGCTGACAGCGTCAGCCGGACGCTGAATCTCAGGCAGCGCCTCCTCAAGCTCAATGAAGTCGATGCCGTAGGCATTCTGGTCGTCCCCCACCTTGACGATCTGAATGTGGTCGCCCTTGTGGACCTGGCGGTTTAGCAGGGTGTGAGCCTCGTCGAAACGGAAGCGTGCGCTCGTGGAGGAGGGGGCCTGACTGGGCTCGTCGTACACGTGATCGCCGCCGACGTACTGCCAGGCTGTCTCGGAGGACAGGTCGAGGGTCGCAGTTCAGCAGCGGGTCGCAGCACCCGCCACACCCGTTTTACTCAGCCGCCTCAGCAGCTTCCAACCAGGCCTCCTCCAGCCCGTCAATCTCCCCCAAGATGTCCTGATGCTGCGCGGACACCTTCGTCAATTCTGAGACGGCCGAGGCATCGGTGGCCACCTTGATCGACAGCTTCTCCAGCTTCGCCTCCAGGTTCGAGGCCTCGGCGCGCAGGCGATCCAGCTTACGTTCGATGCGGGCCACTTCCTTCTTGGCCGCGCGCCGCGCCGCCGCGTCACTCACGCCGCCGCGAGCGCTCCCCTGCCCCGCGCTCTCCCCGCCCGAGGCGGCGTCCGCGGGCTGCGCGGCGGAGCGGGAGGTAGAGCCGGCCTCGTCGGCGCGAGTGGAGACGCCAAAAGCCCCGAAGTCACCGGAGGCGCGCATCTGCAGGTACTGCTCGACGCCACCGGGGAGGGCGCGCACCTGGCCGTCGCCAAGGAGGGCGACCTGGTGATCGGTGACGCGTTCGAGGAGGTAGCGGTCGTGGGAGACAACAACGAGCGTGCCCGGGAAGGTGTCGAGCAGGTCCTCCATAGACGCGAGGGTGTCGGTGTCCAGGTCGTTCGTGGGCTCGTCGAGGAGCAGCACGTTGGGCTGACTCATGAGCAGACGCATGAGCTGGAGACGGCGGCGCTCACCGCCCGAGATTTCGCTGATGCGCGTGTAGGCGCGGGTACGCGTGAATCCCATGCGCTCCGTCATCTGGGAGGCGCTGACCTCCTTGCCGTCCACGACGACACTCTGGGCGACGTCGGCGACGGCCTCGACGACGCGCATGTCGGCCAGGGCGTCGAGCTCGTGGGTGTCCTGGGAAAGGGTGGCGACCTGGACGGTCTTGCCGCGCTTGACGCGCCCCGAGGTGGGCTCGAGGTCGCCGCGCAGCAGGTTGAGGATCGTCGTCTTGCCGGCGCCGTTGACGCCGACGATGCCGACGCGCTCGGCGGGGGCCAGGCGCCAGGTGACGCCCTGAAGAATGTCCAGATGCGAGCCGTCGGGGCGTGTGAAGGACACGGAGACGTCCTCAAGGTCGATGACATCCTTGCCCAGGCGCGCGGTCGCCATCTTGACCAGCTCAACGGTGTCGCGCGGGGGCGGCACGTCGGCGATGAGGGCCTCGGCGGCAGCGATGTGGAACTTCGGCTTCGAGGTACGGGCGGGGGCACCGCGGCGCAGCCACGCAAGTTCCTTAGTCAGCAGGTTGGCGCGCTTAGCGGCGGCAACGTCGGCCTGGCGCACGCGCTCGGCGCGGGCCAGCGTGTAGGCAGCGTACGAGCCGTCGTAGATTTCGACGTGCCCGGCGATCTGCGGACGATCACCACCCGGGTCGACGCCGGGAACGACCTCCCAGATGTGCTCGCACACGGCGTCGAGGAACCAGCGGTCGTGGGTGACGGCAAGGAGCGCGCCAGAGGCACCGGGGCGAGCGAAACGGGCGTTCAGGTGGGCGGCCAGCCAGGCCACGCCCTCGACGTCGAGGTGGTTGGTGGGTTCGTCCAGGCACACGATATCGGCGGTGGCCGCGAGGACGCGGGCCAGCGCGACGCGGCGACGCTGGCCGCCCGACAGGGTACCGACGAGCGCGGCGGGGGCGATGTCGGCGAGGAGGCCGGCGTGAATGTCGCGCACGGCCGGGTCGGAGGCCCACTCGTACTCCTCCAAGCCGGGATGAACGGCCTTGATGACCGTGTCCTCGGGGTTGAGGGTGTCCGTCTGGGTGAGGACGGCGACGCGCACGCCGTCGCGCCGGGTCACTACTCCCCCGTCGGGTTCCTGTGTGCCGGCAACGATGCGCAGGAGCGTAGACTTTCCCGCGCCGTTCGGGCCGAGGATGCCGACGCGGCTGCCATCGTCGAGGCCGACCGTGACTCCTTCGAGGAGCTTGCGGGAGCCCGCGAGGGCACCGACGTTCTGTGTTCCGAGCAGGTGCGCCATCAGATGGCCTCCGTCGATTCGATGCGGGCACCACGCGCGGGCCCATGGGTGGGGATGGCGCGCGCGACCGTGGGCGCGTCGCTCAAAGTGGCCGCGAGGGTGTGGGCGTGCTCAGCGTCACGCGCGAGGGCCGCGACGGTCGGGCCGGACCCGGACAGCGTGACGGCCAGGGCACCCGCATCCCTCGCCGCGGCAATCGTGTCAGCCAGTTCGGGGCGCAGGCGCAGAGCGGGGGCCTGCAGGTCATTGACGAGGCAGTGGCGAAGGCTCTCGGGTCCCGCGCACAGGGCGGCAACCTCCTCGGGCGTGGGTTCGGCGAGGGCGGGCGCTTGCTCTGCGTCGACTCGGTCGAACTCGCGGAAAACTGACGGGGTGGACAGGCCCTCGTGGGACAGGAGCATGACCCAGTAGTGCTGGCCCTCCTCTTCCCCTTCGCGCAGGACGCTCATGTGGTCCCCGCGCCCGGTTCCCAGCGCGATGCCGCCCGCCAGGCACGCGGGAACATCTGCACCCAGCGTGCGACCAATCGTCTCCAGCTGATCGGCACCCAGGCCCAGCTCCCACAACTCGTTGCAGGCCACCAGGGCGGCCGCCGCGTCGGCGGAGCCTCCGGCCATGCCGCCGGCGACGGGGACGCGCTTGTCGACGCGGATGCTCAGGCCCGCGGCCGTGGAGGCCCAGGGGCCTGCAGCGGCGAGACGCTGGAGGACACGCGCGGCGCGCACGGCCAAGTGGGTCTGCGGATCCACGTCCGCCATAGCACGGGTCGTCGCCTCGTCGACGCTGCCGTCGGGCAGGTACGCGATTGTCTCAACGCGCACGCCGGGTGCCTTAGAGGTGCGCACGGTGACAGTTTCGCGCAGGTTCAGGGCCTCGAAGACCGTGACGAGGGGGTGGTAGCCGTCGGGCGTGGGTGCGCCCACGCGCAGGGTCAAGTTGACTTTTCCGGGCGCGCTGGCACGCACTTCACGCATGGCGTTCCTTCTTCCTGGATGTATCAGCGGGCTGCGGTCGACGCCGCGAGGGCACCACGGCCTCGGGCCTCGATAACGGCACGCCCCAGCTCGACGAACTCTTCAATCGAGAGGGTCTCTCCGCGGCGCGTCGGATCAATGCCGACGGCGGACAGGAGGGCCTCGGAGGCCTCGGGGCCGCCCGCCCAGTTCTTCAGGGCCGCACGCAGGGTCTTGCGGCGCTGGCCGAAGGCCACGTCGGTGACCTCGAAGGTGGCGCGGCGCAGCTCGTCGTCGCCGCGCGGAGCCTCCAGGCGCGTCAGGCGCACGAGCGCGCTATCCACGCCGGGCACGGGCCAGAACACGGAGCGGCCGATCGTGCCGGCGCGCTCGACCGAGCCGTACCAGGAGGCCTTCACGGAGGGCACGCCGTAGGTACGCGATCCAGGGCCGGCGGCCAGGCGGTCCGCGACCTCGGCCTGGACCATAACGACGACACCCTGGATGGAGGGGAAGGCCTCAAGCATGTTGAGCAGGACCGGCACGGCCACGTTGTACGGCAGGTTCGCGACGAGCTTCGTGGGCGCGGGCCAATCCACGCCGAAGTCATCAACCCCACTGATCTGCGTGGCGTCCATGGTGACGACATGGAAACGATCGGCGGCCTCACTCATGCGGGCACGCACGGTCTCGGGCAGCGCGGCGGCCAGGGGCGGGTCGATCTCGACGGCCCGCACGCGCGCGCCGACTTCCAGGAGCGCCAGCGTCAGGGAGCCGAGGCCGGGGCCGACCTCGACGACCTCGTCGCCTTCTTCGACGCCGCCAGCCGCAACGATCTTGCGCACCGTGCCCGCGTCGTGCACGAAGTTCTGGCCCAGCACCTTGGTGGGGCGAATACCGAGCGCCTCGGAGATGGCCTTCACTTCGAGGGGACCAAGCAGGCCCGTCTCGGAGGGGACGGCACCCTCGGGCAGGGTCGGATCGAGGCGGCGGCGCGAATCGCGCTGGTTACGGGGGGATCGGCTCACGCTGGCAAGTCTAGTGCACGAGCCCCACGAGGCCGGGGCTAGGCACCGTGTGAGGCTCGGTCAGTCACGCGCCGGGTTCCTCTGCAAGCGTCACACGAACCTCGTACGCACTAGCTCGTTCACCAAGGACGGCGTTAACCTGCCCTTTCACTACCTCCTTCAAGCGATTCTGCGCTTTATCAAGCAGGCCTTTTGCGACAGCCTCGTCTTTCGCAGCAGCTTCACGATCCGCCAGGAAAGTGGTCACCTCACCGACCTCTATCTGATTGACGATAGAAAAGGACTGGTCGTAGGTCTCGATAGACGCTGGATCGATGGATGAGGAGAGGATCTCTACCGTGGGGACAGTGACTGTCACAACATGAGCTCCTTCGTCAGCCTGAACTTGAATCTGGCTCACGTCGGTCAGCCCAGCCTTCACCTCGCCCGAATAAGTGATGAGGTAATGAGCGCTGGTACCCGGCACTTCCATACCGAAGAACTTGGTTCCTTCCTCGGAGTATTTGCCCACCTGAGTAAAAACATACGACTCGGTTGCGAGTTCACCAATATCCGCAAAAGAGTTCTTCACGAGGGTCGTATCCACCGTGACGACAGGGGCAGTCTCCTGCTGCGACGCACCGAAACCAAGCATCGGCCCAATGTTCGCTCCACCAACAAAGCATACGGCGGCAACGATAACGACCGCACCAGTTGCAAGAATGCCCTTCAACCTCATACTGACCTCACTGACAGAAAAAGAACAGATGGTAAGTGATCTAATTCGCCAATTCTAGGGTAATCATCGAAAGAAGACAAGCCCGTGCGTTAATCAAGCAATGCCGCAGGCACTCCGCATTCACGACCACCACACCAACAGGCACCACCACCACGCCTATGACACACAAAGGCGGGTCCGGCAACTCTCATTGCCGGACCCTCCCTCACAGCTTCAGGCTCAGTACCAGCCCACCGCGTTGGAGTGCGCCCACGCGGAGCAGGGGGTACCGTAGCGGCCCTTGATGTAGCCGATACCCCAGTTGATCTGGGTGATCGGGTTGGTCCGCCAGTCCGCGCCAGCCGAGGCCATCTTGGATCCCGGCAGCGCCTGCGGGATGCCGTAAGCACCCGAGTAGGCGTTCTCGGCGTAGGGGTTCCACTGCGACTCGCGGTTCCACAAGAGGATCAGGCACTGATACTCGCTGTCACCCCACCCCTGAGCCGAGACGATAGGCCTGGCCAGGGAACGCGGATCCTCACCGGAGTAGTTCGTGGGGACGTCACCGACCTCGGCGGCGGCGTCGCCATTCTTCGATTCGCCCGTGATTTCTGCGATCTCTTCCTTGCTGGAAATCGAGCCGAGCTTCGCGCGGTAGCGCACGGAGGTAGTGCCGTCGGCTTCTTCCTTCTCCTCCAGCGTGGCCTTCGGGTCGATGCCGGCGGCGACAAGGGCGGCCGGGGTGACTTCCTTCGTCCCCTCGCTACGCACCTGAGTCACGGGCTGGGAGGTGGAGTGCTCGGTGATCGGCACGGAGGTCAGGACTCGATCGCCATCTTTCTCCTGCCACACCGTCCAGGTGGTCACGCCATTCTGGCCGGTCGTGGTCACCTGAGACTCGCCGACGAACATATCGTTGCTGTTCGTCGTGGTCTCACTAAAGGGAATTTCGACTGTCTCGGTGGCCTCGCCGCGGGTCACGCGGCTGACATTGATCGTCAGCTCACCGGTGGTGCCATTTTCGACGGTGACGCGGTCGAGGGCGTGCACGGAGACACCGGCAGACTCAAGGATCGCGCGCGTGTCCTGGCCAGGACGGACCGCGACTTCGCGGGTGGTGCCGTCGGCGCTCACGAAGATGTTACGGGGGCGGGAGACCAGCGGAGTGAGCTCGTCGCGCGACGCAGAGCGGTCGGCGGCAAGAGCCACCGTGGAACCCAGGGGCGCGGCGTCGGCAAGGATGCCGTCGGCTGAGGTGGCCGTGGTCCACAGGGTGCGGGTCTCGCCATCCACCGTCACGGTGTACGCGCGCGAGCTACGCACGACGATGGTGTCGCCCTCGTGCACGGTCTCGGCGAGGCCGGGCTGGACCAGGTCACCGCTGCCGACGCTCACGTTCGCGACCTCAAGCGCGTCACCGACGGTGTTGCCCCACGCGGTAACCGGGCGGGTCACGCCGTTGACTTCGAGCATGACAGTCGTATGCGAGGACGTAACGCCGAAGGCTGCCAGGCCGAGGACTCCCGCCGAGGCTAGAGTAGCGACGCTGAGAACAACACGCGGAGAGGGCGCGAAAGCGCGCACGTGTCCGCCGACGACATGCAGGGCGCTGGCAGCGGAGGCGCTCAGCGAGTTACTCAGGTGGTGGCTCACAATACTCCCGATTACTCAAAATTGGTTCTGCTGGTCAGCTTAGCGCGAGGACCCCGACGAACGCTAGAACAGTAGCATTGCCGGGGCTCAAGTCACGTTAGACAAGGCCGAGCTTGTAGGCGCAGCCCCACTGGCCCCAACCGGCGCGCTGCTGGAGCATGCGCGCACGCATGGTCTGTTCCTCCGCCGAGGCGTCGGAAGGCAGGCCGGTGCCGCCCACGGACTGCCATGTCGGCAGGGAGAACTGGTACATGCCATAGTAGCCGTTTCCCGTGTTGGTCGAGGGGTTTCCGCCGGATTCGCACTGGGCAATAGCGGCCCAGATGGCGGTGTCGTCCCCGGAGACGGTGGCCGAGCCGCCGGAAGAGGAGCCGGACGAAGACGAGCCGGATGACGAGGAATCAGACGACGAGGCGGGGGTCTCCTTGGGTTCCTCGGCTTTCTTCTTTTCCTTCGTTCCCTTGGAGACGATGTGGGTCGTCGGCTCGGTGCGGGTCGTGGTCAGGACGGCGGCGACGGTGACGTTGCCGTCGATGGTCTCCTGGTAGGATTCGGTCACCTCGGAGCCGGCGACGCCTTCCTGTACGACCTTCTCGGTACCTTCCTCGGCCTCGGGATCTTCACGCTCTTCGGTCTCGAAGGGGATCTCAGTCGTCGTGGAGGACTTGCCGCGCACGACGCGGGCCACGCGCACGGTGGTCTCGCCGCCGCTGTTTTCGAGGGTCACGCGATCAATGGGACTGGCAGTGACGCCAGCCTTCTCCAGGATCGCGCTCGTGCCCTCGTCGGCGGAGGCAACGACGTCGGTGGTGGTCCCGTCGGCGACGACGTGGACGGTCTCACCGCCCTCACCCAGCGGCATTTCGGCGCGGACGAAGGAGCGGTCGGCTGCCATTGACGAGGTCTGGGCGGGCAGGGCGGACAGGATGCCGGAGACGGTCGAGGCCGTGGACCACGCGACGGTCTGGCTGCCGTCGACGGTCACGTCGTAGGGCGTGGCGGTGCGAACGACGACGGTGTCGCCGTTGGAAACGGTTTGGTCGGCGTCGGGCGCGACGAGGTCGTGGTCCCCCACGCTGACACCCGCGGTGTTCAGGGCATCCCCTGCGGTCGTGAAGAACCCGGACACGTCACGGCTTACGCCATCCACCTCGATGGTGACGTGACGGTAGGAGGTTCCAATTGTCGCGGCGGCAGCGCCGGCCACCAGAAGGCTCGTTGCGGTGGCGACGGAGATGACGGTTGTACGGGTAGGCTTAACGCTCACGGGGCTCCAGACCTTGTAGTTTCCGCCTCCGCGGCGCGCCCCGCGCCGCTTGCCACTCGGGGCGGCAGGCTGGCTCGCGTGGGCGTCCGAAAGCGGACTGACACCCCAACCGTAACCAATTTGTTACCGTTTTGCGACCCTTTTGATACACCTCACGCGCGGGGGCGCGCGGCCCGGAAACTGCCACGGCCTCGTTGCTGAGCGGCGTCAAAACTAGCCTGACCGACCGAAAAACTCACCACCAGGAGCCATAGACGGCCTCGGTGTTCGCACGCAGTTGGTCGCACGCAGCGGCTTCGCTGACCCCCCACAGCTCCGCGATGAATCGGACAGTGTGGGCCATGACGTAGGAGGCATTGGGGCAGCCGCGCCATGGGACGGGTGTCAAATAGGGGGCGTCGGTCTCGACGAGGACGAGTTCGCGCGGCAGGACCGCCAGGGCCGCGCGCAGGTCGGAGTTCGCCGGGTAAGTGATGGGGCCGGCGAAGGAGGCGTACCAGCCGTGCTCGGCGAGGCGCTGCGCCATTACAGCGTCCCCCGAATAGCAGTGGAAGACGATGCGTTGATCTGCGCTCGCGCACTCGCGCAGGATCTCCAGCGTATCCTCGTGGGCGTCGCGGTCGTGGATCTGCAAGGGTAGGCCTGCGCGCTGGGCCATCTCGATGTGCGCGCGGAAGGACTCTTTCTGCGCCTCGCGGCCGCGCTCGGCCGTGCGAAAGTAGTCCAAGCCGCTCTCCCCTACCGCGACGACCATCGGGTCGCTCAGATGTTTCTCGACCTCAACCAGTGCTTCAACGAGGGGAACATGATGCTCGCGCACGATGGGGACCAGGCCGTCGGGTGAGGGATCGGCGCAGCCCGCGTGCAGGGCGGCATCGTTGGGGTGGATCGCGAGTGCGACACGCACGCCCTTGTGAACGCGTGCCAGTTCGATCATCGGGTCGAAGTCGGGCAGCTCGCAGGCGCTCGAAATGAACGCGGTGACGCCAACCTCGCGAGCCCGGCCCAGCTGCTCGTCCAGGCTCAGCGCCACGCCCTCGCGCCGGGGAATTTCCCCGACGTGGGTAGGCAGGTGCGTGTGGTTATCCACCACGGGCGCGGCCAGGGGTGCGGGCGTGTCGGGCCAGGGACGAGGCTTACGCGGGCTCATGCGGGGCGGGTATCCTTTCGTGGAAACGTGCAGGTGGTGTCAGTGGGTGCGCACGATGCCGCGGGAGATGGCCTCGGCCGCGTCCTCCCCCAGGAGCTGGCACACGATCTCGAGGCCGAGGTCGATGGAGGTTCCGGCACCGCGGCTGGTCGTGATGAAGTCGTCGACGACGACGGGGTTGTCGTGGACGATGGCGCCTCCGGCGGCGATGGCCTTGACGAAGGCCGGGTTGGCGGTCGCGTGGCGACCGTCGAGCACGCCCAGCTCAGCGAAGATCGAGGGGGCCGCGCAGATCGCGGCCATCGCTTCGCCCTCGTCGGCGCGGCGCAGTACCTCTGCCTGGATCGCGGGCGTGGCCTTCAGGTTTGTGGTGCCGGGAAGGCCACCGGGCAGGAACAAGACGGTGTAGGTGGACAGGTCCACGTCCTCGAGCATGAGGTCGGCGACGACGCGGATCCCATGGGAGCTGGTCACGTGGCGCGCGTCGGTCACAGAGATCAGGTCGGTGCGCACGCCAGCGCGGAACAGGATGTCGGCGACGGCCAGGGCTTCGACCGTTTCAAAGCCATCGGCCAGCATAATGGCGACGGTCGCGTCGGTAGCAAGGTTCTCGGGGGTGGGCATGGTTCCTCTTTCCTGGGGCAGTCACAGCGGGTTTACACCCAGGTTAGCGCAGCCGCGCCTACCCCGGGAATGAGCCACGGCCTCGACGCACGAGGGCCGAGGCCGAGGCCGACTCCACTCACTCGGAGCGCAGCGCCTCCACGGGGTCCTGGCGCGAGGCACGCGCCGCCGGGATGATGCCGGCGATGACCGTCAAGCCGACGGAGACCGCGACCAGGGCGACGGCCGTAAGCGGCGAGAGCTGGGCAATGTTCTCCACGTTGAACGAAGAGTAGGCGATCGAGTTGGCGAGCGCACACAGCGCGTACGTGACGCCCACGCCGATGGTGCCCGCGAGGAAGCCTTCGATGACGGTTTCGGCGTTGAAGACGCGTGACACGTCACCCTTCGATGCGCCGATGGAGCGCAGGATGCCGATCTCCTTACGGCGCTCAAGGACCGAAATATAGGTGATGATCGAGATCATGATCGAGGAGACCACGAGCGAAATCGACACGAAGGCGATGAGCAGCCACGAGACGATGTCGACGATCTTCGTCACCGAACTCATGAGCGCGCCCATGATGTCGGAGTAGGTGATGACCTTGTCGGTGGCACCCGCCGCCTCATTGTCCTTGTTGTAGGTGTCGAGCGCAGCCTTCACCTTGTCCTTGTCCGCGAAAGACTTGGGGTAGATCGAAATGTTGGAGGGCGAGGCGATGTCCGCCCATCCGAGGTTCCTCAGGTTCGTCTCCAGGGTCGGCACATTCGTGGAAAACATGGTCGCCATGAGGGCCGCGAGGGATTTCTCGTCTACATTGGATTTGAAGGCCTCCGCGAAGGCGTTGGGGTCCATCGAGAACGCGCTCGACATGTCGGTCGCGAACTGATCCATGACCGTGTTCATCTGTGTTCCGATGGTATCGGAGATCTGCGTCATCATCTGTGTCATGGCGGCTGTCATGGCCTCTTGCATGACCTGTCCAATCGCGGCACCCACGCCCTGCGTGAGGCTCGCACCCAGCTGGGCGGCGATCTGCGTGGAGATCGCGTTCATGACCTGCGTGGAAATGTCGGTGCCGATCTTGGCCAGCGCCGGATCGTCCCCGATGGCTTTCATCAGATTGGCGCTGAGTTTGTCGGCGTCCACCACCTGGTCGGAGCCGACCGCCGTTTGAATCTTCTCGAGCACCTCGGGCTGACTGAAGTAGTTGGCGGCCAGGACCGCAAAGTCCGTCGTACCGCCCTCTTCGATCTGATTCTGGGCGTATTCCTGGAACCCCTGAGCGATCTCGCTGGCCTGAGCGCTCAGGTATTCCCCGGCCCCGTCCTTGACTGCGCCGTCGGCGAGCGCAGATTGGATGATCGTGGGGAAGTCGATGGTGGCGAGTTCAGGGATGTCCTTGCTAAGGTCGCCGAGGCCCAGCTTGGACAGGTCGATGCCCATGCCGGACTGCGCGCCTGATTGGCCTGCGAGGTTCGAGAAGTCGATGGTGGACAGGTCGAGGTTCGACAGGTCCAGGCCCGACATGTCGAGGGTGGAGAAGTCGATGTCGGACAGATCCATCCCGGAAAAGTCCATGCCCGACAGGTCCATCTGCATCTTATCGGGGTCGATCTGGAAGGCCGCAGAGAGTTTAGATTCGTCGACTGTAAAGAGGGAGGACATGTCGAAGCCACTAGACTGGCTCTTTTGGTCGTCTGCCAGTTCTTTGAAGGTCTTGCCGGTAAAAACATCGACGTCGGGCTTGGCACGCTGAGCCTTGACAATCGGGCTGGCGCTGGCCTCTTCGATGATCTGATAGGTCAGGGCGGGAGTATAGGCGATGCCCTGACGCAGTGCCCCACCCTTGTTGGAGTTGGGCTTAACGATTCCGGAGATGGTCAGCTCCTGACCGTCGTCCACGAGCTTCTTCATGTAGTCGGCGTCTGAGGAGCGGTCGGTCCATACCTTGTAGGTCTCGTCCCATGTGTACTTGTCGAAGGCGTTGATACGATGGAAGGTGGTGCTCAGGATCGTGGAGTAGTCGTAGGTCGCGTCGCTGGTCCCCGACTGCGCGCTCGTCTGCGCACCGGACTGGGTTTTGCCGCCGAGTGTGCCCTGGTAGTAGGTTCGCATGAGGTCGTCGAATTCCTTGTGGTCTTTCAGACCCAGGGTGTATTCGAAGAGGTTGGGGATATTGCCATCCTCGTCGAGGACCAGGACCACCTGGTTCGCACCGCTTGGCCAGGAGCCAGCAACGAGGTCGTACGCGGAGGTGTAGAGCGAGGCCGCGGCGGGCATCTGGTAGAAGGCGTTCGTCTGCATCATCGATCCAAAGGCCCCCGAGCCGAAGCCGGCCTCCATCTGCTTCATGGACTGGTCGGGGCTGACTTGAACGGTCGACTTGGATGTGTCGGATTGGAAGATCTGCGGGACCACGTCGTAGTCGTATTCGATGGCGTTGACCATCGTCTCGACGTTCCCGCCGTTGTTATCCAGGTAGGTTTTGAGGGAGGCCAGGTCGTTGGTTTTCGCGTCGCGGATCGTGTCGGCAAACGTGCGCATCTGGGAGACGCCGACCTGGCCATCGGGTGCTGGCGTATCTTTCTTGGAGTCCGAGGCTGACGTGGACAGGGCGGCGGTCATGTCGACGCCGCTCTTTTGGATCGTCAGCGGGTAGGACCCGAGCGTCTCCTCCTCCGTCTTCTGAATGTAGGCGTTCGTGCCGTTGGCCAGGGCGAGGATCGCGGCGATCCCAATGATGCCAATAGACCCCGCGAAGGAGGTCATGAGCGTGCGGCCCTTCTTGGTCATCAGGTTGTTGGCCGACAGGGACAGGGCGGTCACAAAGCCCATGGACGTGCGGCGCGCGGGCTTCGCGGCTCGTTGGTCCTCAGCGGTGGGCACGAAGGGATCGGAGTCGGCGACGATACAGCCGTCGGCCAGCTCGACGATGCGGGTGGCGTACTGGTGGGCTAGCTCGGGGTTGTGCGTGACCATAATGACGAGGCGGTCGCGGGCAACGTCGCGCAACAGGTCCATGACTTGCACGCTGGTTGCGGAGTCGAGGGCACCGGTCGGTTCGTCGGCCAGCAGAATCTCGGGGTCGTTGATGAGGGCGCGCGCGATGGCGACACGCTGCATCTGGCCGCCCGACATCTGCGAGGGCTTCTTGTTGACGTGGTCCTTTAGGCCGACGCGTTCAAGGGCATCGAGGGCGCGCTTGCGACGCTCAGAGCGGGAAACACCGGACAGGGTGAGGGCCAGCTCGACGTTGGCCAGGACGCTCTGGTGTGGGATCAGGTTGTAGGCTTGGAAGACGAAGCCGATGCGGTTGTTGCGGTAGGCGTCCCAGTCGCGTGCCTTGTAGTCCTTCGTCGAGATGCCGTCGATGACGAGGTCGCCCGCCTGGAAGCGGTCAAGGCCACCGATGACGTTGAGCATCGTTGTCTTGCCCGAGCCGGACTGGCCGAGCACGGCCACGAATTCGTTGTCGCGGAACGCCACGGAAACTTTGTTGAGCGCCACCTGCACGAGGCTGGCGGTCTGGTAGGCCTTCACTATTTCTTTCAGCTCAAGCATGCATCATCCTTACCGTTCGTCCCACTGTGCACATACAAGCCTAACCGAGCGAGTTCTGGCGATGATCGGGAATTCTCACGCCTCGGCCCCTGATCGGCCCCCGATTCACCCCTGAGAAACCTCGCCGAAAACCTGGTGTTCCATCGAAACCCCAGCCCCGGCCTCGTCCTTGACGCCTGGTCGGATGTCCGCGTACACGCCACGGGTATCATGAAGCCATGACAGACCTCACCCAGATTCCCGTGCCCAACGACGGGCCGATCGCCAACAAAGTCTTGGAGATCTACGAGCGGTCCTTCCCACCTGAGGAACAGGTCCCCATGTCCGAGCTGCGACGCAGCGCCGAGCGCGACGGGGTGTCTTTCCTTGCCTGGATCGACCCGTCCCTCCCCGCAGGCGAGGACGGGGCCGGAAACGTGGTCGCCCTGACCTTCTCTTTCGTCTTCCCCGACCTGTTCTACCTGGGTTTCCTCGCGGTCGACGGGCGCACGCGCAGCGCCGGCTACGGCTCGCGCATCTTGACTCATTTCCGCGAGCGCTACGCGGGCATTCCCCAGCTGCTCGAGATCGAGCCCCTCACACGTGAGGCCGCGAACTACCAGCAGCGCGTGCGCCGCCTGGCGTTCTACGAGCGCAACGGCTTTACGGTCACGAACATGATTACACACGAGGCCGACCAGACCTACCGGGTCCTGGCGCGGGGCGGTATTGTGACGCCGGAGCGTCTGGAGGAAGCTCTCAACTCCGTGACCGACGATCCGGCCTACGCGTCGCACGTGACGACGGACTGAGGCCTCGTCTCTGCCCCGCCTCCCGCCGGACCGCCCCTCCTCGGGTGCGGCCCGGTTTGTCGTGCGCGCGGGCGGCTCTCAGTGCTCGGTGCCGCGGCTGGAGACCAGGAGGATTTCCTCGTTGTCGAGGCGGGCGAGCGCACCCTCGAGGGCTGCCGAGGAGAAGATCCCCTCGTCGCGGGCCTGAAGGAGGGCGGCGCGCTGTGCATGGATGGCCTCAAGCGCCAATTCACGGATCTGGTCGCGCGTGAAGGAACGTTTCACTTCTTCCTCGCTCATATCGACAGTGCCGTGGTCCTCGTCGCCGTCGTCGTGGGCTGCAACATCAGCCTCAGCTGCAACGACGTCTTCGGCGGGGTCGTCCGCTCGTTCGGGGCACAGCCCATCACGCGTCGCCCCCGCATGAGCAGCGGCGTCCTGGAAGATATCCGTGAGGACGCGGTCTGCCGCGTGCGCCGTACGCGTTTGCTCACCCGTAGCCTCGTCGGTCAGCGCGTGCCCCAGCCGGGACAGCGTGCGCGAGACGCCCGCGGAGAGCAGAGTCTTGCCATCGACCTCGTGGATCGCCTGCGCGAGGGCCGTATCCACCAGCGCGGAACCCATCACCTTCAGGAGCTTGGCGCGTTCCTCCTCGGAGATATCGCCCGAGGCCATCTGCGGCTTCACGATGCGGATGAGAGCGGGCAGGGTCAGGCCCTGGATGACGAGAGCACCAGCCGCGATGAACAGCGCGATCGACAGCAACAGCGAGCGCATCGGGGCGTGCGTTGAGATTGTCTGCGCGGCGGCCAGGGTGATGGCACCACGCATTCCCGCCCAGACGATGACGCTGCCCTCGCGCGGACCCAGCGGCTCGCTGGCGAAATAATCCAGGTCGGAACCGCGCATGGCGTTGCGGCGTTCGCGACGCTTGAGGCGACGGCGGTAGTGATTGAGTGCGTTCGCCCAGTGCTCCGGACTCAGATTGCGGGCTTCGAGCATGTCGGCGTCGACCTCGCAGGCCTCGTTCATGCGCTTCTCGAAGCGCTCGATGCGCGTGCTCTCAACCTCGTAGCGGCGCTTGCGGTGGCTGCGGCGATGATCCAGCCAGGCGAGCATGAACGCAATGAAGACGGCGCGAATCACCATGATGAGCGCGCCGAGGGTGACGGCGAGGAAAGCTGCGAAGGCCAGGCCGCCGGAGAACTCGGCGGCCTCCTCGACGATGCCGAAGGCCTGCAGGCCCATCGTCAGGAAAATCCCACTCTCCAAAACGAGGGTCATGGTCTGCCAGTTCTGCTGGGAGAAACGCCTGTTGTTCGCGGAGATAACAGCCGCGCGACGACGCGAGACAACCAGGCCGGCGACGACGGCGGCGACCAGGCCGGACCCTCCCAGGTGCTCGGCGGGGATCGACGCGATGAAGGGCATCACGAAGGAGAAGACCGTGTCCGCTGAGGGTTCCTTGATGAGAGCGCGCACTCGCACGCCGACCTCGCCGACGACCCAGCCAATCACGGCTGCGATACCGAGCGCGAGGGAGACCTTGCCGATGAGTATGCCCGGGTTGAGGGCGTGTTCGTCGGCAGCCAGGCCCGCGCTCATCGCAGCGGAGAGCAGCACGAGTGAGGTTGCGTCGTTGAAGAGTCCCTCGCCTTCGAGCACTGTGATGATCCGATGCGAGACGCCAGAGCGTTTCGCGATCGAGACGGCAACCGCGTCCGTCGGGGACAGGACCGCGCCCAGTGCGACACCCCAGGGCAAGGAGACTGCGGGGACCAGCCAGTTGATGACGAATCCGACCGCGAAAGCGGAGAGGAACACGAGGGGGATCGCGAGCATCGCGACGGCCTGCATCTCACGGCGGAAGTCCATGGTCGGCATACGTACTGCAGCCGAGAACAGCAGCGGCGGTAGCACGATCTCGAGGACGATATGCGGCTCGACCTCGATGGCCCCCACCTGGGGCAGGAAGCCGATCGCCAGACCAACGGCCAGCAGGATCAGAGGCGAGGCAACACGCACCTTGAGCGCGACGAATTGACACGCCACGATAATGAGCATTCCGGCCAGAGCGATAAGAAGGGGATCCACGCATTAATTCTACTCTGATCTTGCTCCTTTGTATTTCTTTCATCTCATCCACGAACGGCCGATCACGGTTATTCAGTGACACCACAAGCGAGCATGCGGGTCATCGCCCCACGGCTGCGCGGCAAAGCCGTCCGTGGCAGGGTGAACCCATGAACCATCTGTTCTCGCCTCGACTACCTGACCCGACGCTCGCCGCCTTCGATTCCCCCATCGGGCACCTGACGCTGGCGGCGCGCGGCGGCGCGCTCGTCGGTGTCTGGGCGCGCGGGCAGCGCTTCTTCGGATGTCCCGTCGGCATTGACGAGGCGGTGGCCGCGTCCCTGGAGATCCTGCCCTCCCGGGGTGGCTCGGGGGAAGAATCGCGCGGTGTGACAGGCGAGGACGCGGCCGCACTGACGGCGGCCGTATCCTGGCTCGAACAGTATTTCGCTGGCGAGAACCCCTCCCCCGCTCGCCTTCACATAACCCCGGAAGGGACGCATTTCCAGAAGCACGTCTGGGAGGCGATGGCTCGGATCCCCTACGGACACACACGCACCTACTCCCAGATTGCGGCTCAGCTGCGCGAGGCCGGGGTCGCGGCCTCACCCCGCGCGGTCGGCGGGGCCGTTGGCCGCAATCCCCTGCTTATCGTCCGCCCCTGCCACCGCGTGGTGGCTGCTGGCGGACTTGGCGGCTACGCAGCCGGGGCCGAGGCCAAAGCCTGGCTGTTCGAGCACGAAGCGGCCACAGCCTCGTCTATCGGCTGACTCAGCCGTTCGCGCGGGCAGACCCTGCCGACTCGGTGGCCACAGCCTCGCCCCTATGAGGCGCGACCAGATCAGAGGGCGACGCGTTCGCCTTCCGGTCAACGATGTCTTTGGCGAGCGTGCTCGCATCGCGGCGCAGCTGCTTGCTGTCGACGACAGACGCGCGAGACAGCTCGCGAACCTTTTCGCGATGCTCGTCCGTGTACTCCAAGTGATCGTCGTGCTTGTGGACGAGGAGGCGGATCAGCTTACGGCGCAGGTTTTCCTCATGCGACACGCCAGCGCGCTCACGCAGCCAACCGGCGGCCAGAACCACGAGGAGCGCGACTCCCAGCCATCCGATGATCGGGTACATGCCACCGATCAGCTTCTTGAAGCCCATGAGCGAGGCCGCGTATCCGAGCGCCACGACGCCCACCAGCACGATGCGCATACGTTTTGTCGAGCCACCCGAGAAACGGCGCGCCGTCGCGAAGAATAGGGAGAACACCGTGTTGTAGATGAGCGCGAAGATGATGAGGGTGTAGACGAACGCAAACCACGGGTGGATCGTGCGCGCAATCTCGAGTGCCGGGACATTCACGTCCCAGATTCGATCCATGTTCAGGTAGAGAGCCAGAGCGTCGCCACCGATCACCAGGGCGATGATCGTGCCACCGATGCGCCCGGCGAGGCGAGCCTCACCAATGCGCAGCACCGAGCCGCCAAGCACGAAGGCCATGCCGATACCGTTGACGACACACAGAGCGAAGTAGTTGATCGTCGAGAACCACAGGTTCGGCAGGGCCGGAGTGACCTGGGTAGCGGTCGCATTGAGTTCGGCCATGCTCGGGTGCGGGGTCACCAGCGAGTAGATGACGAGAACGATGATCGCGATGACGATCATCGGGGTGAAGACGCCGATGACCTCCATGATCCGATCAAAATCCAGGAATGCAGTGAGGATCACGAGGCCCGAGCACACCGCGCTCCCCGCCCACGCGGGCAATCCGAATTGCTGTTCGAGGTTCGCGCCCGCGCCCGCGAGCATCACGAAGCCCATCGCGAAGCCAGAAAAAACGAGCACCACATCGATGACGCGGCGCACGACGGGGTGAGTGATGCGTTCGAACACGTCATCGTGGTGGCCCGAGCGAAAGTAGGAACCCAGCTGCAGGGCGACGACACCGAAGATGATGTTGAGGACTCCCAGTGCAGCGATTCCAATCAGGCCGGGAGCACCAAAAGACAGGAAGTATTGGAGCAGATCCTGGCCGCTGGCCAGGCCAGCGCCGACGATGACTCCCACATACGCAAAGGCAACAGAGACATACTTTTTTGACATGGCGGCCCTTCCGATCGCAAACATGTTCCGAGGGACAGCTCAGTCCCTCGGCGGGCGCTCGTTTGTCTGCGCCTGCCGCCATTCTATACAGAATTACTTATTAACGATTAAAGATATCCTTACTTAACCTTGTTAAAACGGGACTAAGTACCCAACACACATCCTTTACTCACGCAACATTTGTGTACACTATGTACTAAAATGGCATCATGAACACACTTGCTTCCACACTGTCGACTCGAGAACTACGCGCCAACCTCGCCGACGTCCTCGGGCGCGCTTCCTACGGCGGCGAGAGGATCGGCATCACAAAGAATGGACACCTGACAGCCGTCGTAATCGGCATTGAGGACCTGCAGACCCTCGAGGAACTCGAGGACGCCCGCGACCTTGCAGCATTCCACGAGGCGATGCGTCATGACGATGGTGAGCGCGTGAGCCTGGCCGACCTGCGCGCCGAACTCGACGTTTGACAATGTACCGCGTCGAATTCACCTCGGCGGCGGCACGCCAGGTACGCAAGCTGGACCGCCCGGTGTGCACACGCCTTCTCAACGCCATCGAATCACTCGCCTACTCTCCACGACCCGACGGGGTCAAGAAACTTGCGAGCACAGAAAACGCGTGGCGCATCCGCGTCGGGGACTACCGGGTCATCTACTCAATCGAAGACGATGTCCTCGTCGTGACGGTTGTGCGCGTGGCACATCGCCGCGAGGTGTACCGCTCGTAGCGTCACTTGCCTTCGAGGAGCTGGATCGGCGGGCGCGGCGCCTGCATCGAATTGATCGGCGCGTCCGGATCGGCGTAGCCGAGGGCGAAGCCGGTGATGAACTTGTAACCTTCGGGGATCTCGAACTCCTCATCGACGGGGGCGCGCCAGGTGGCCAGGATGCCGACCGGGCACGAGTCGATGCCGCGCGACTTGGCGGACAGGAACAGGGTCTGGAGCATGAGGCCCGCATCCATGGCGCTCCAGGGCAGCATGTCCTCGTGGACGAAGACGAAACCCATAACGGGCGCATCGAATGCCGTGACATTGCGACGGTTGACGCGGTTGCGCCCCTCAATGTCGGCGCGCTCCACGCCGTAGGTGCCATACAGGAGCTTCGCGACCTCGATCTGGGCGGGAAGCAGCTCGTCTGGATAGCGCTTGCGCACCGGGTAATCGCCATCCGGGACGGGAATCTCCACGTCGGGGTCGATGACCTTGCGGGCGTGGGCCTCGATCTCCTCGTCAAACAGCTTCCCGAAGCGCTCGCGCAGACGCTGGGCGCGCGCACCGGACGCGATCGCGACGCGGAAAGCGCGTGTGTTCGACCAGGACGGCGCCGTCGTCGCGTCAGCGAGGATCGCGTCGATAACGCCAGCGGGCATCTCGCGGTCCGTGAAGGCGCGGGTCGAGCGACGGGAGGCGGCCAGGGCAGAAAATTCGTTCTTCTCTTCGTTGAGTGTCATGCACCCAGCCTAGCCCGGCCAGACGCCCCCGATCCACCCGGCCCGCCCACCGGACGGCCGTCGTTCTGCCAGCTAGTGATCCCCATAGTGCGTGCGGCATGAAATGATCTCGACTCGATCATCGCGCACGCGATAAACAAGACGGTTCGCCGCATCGATGCGGCGCGACCACCACTCTGAGTAACGCCCTTTCAACGGTTCAGCCTTACCAATTCCAGCACCTTGCCCATTCCTGGCAATATCACGCAGTAGTGCGTTGATGCGCTTCAAAGTCTTTCGATCCTGGTTTTGCCACCACAAGTAGTCCTCCCAGGCCTCAGAGGCCCAGACGAGGTCACGCATCCTCGATCAGCCCTCGGACCATACCCCGCCCGGCCTCCAGCTCCGCGATACCGCGGTCAAGGTGAGCGAGATTTGCGCGCGAGTAGAAGCTATCAACCTCCACGACGAAGGGAATCCGCTGCTCCCGCGCCACCTTCTTCGCAAAGATCGTGAAAGCAGCATTCATGGAGAGTCCCATTTCCTTGCAGGCACGCTCCATCGCAGCCTTATCCTCAGCATCGAGCCGAACGGTCACCATCGCAGTAGCCATGCAACACCTCCAGAAATAGTTATACGACAGCTATATGCTAGCATTTCAATATCGTAAAGACATCGTTTTTAACGCACTTCATCCAGAGGAAAGCATTACTGTCAGCCCTATTTGGCCAGCGCCTCCTCGAAGGCGATCACGTCTTCCTCCGGAGTCGCCCAGGAGGTACCGATGCGGGCGAGGTAACGGCCATCAGGCAGAGTCTCCCAGATGCCATACCGCACCTTGTCCGAAAGACGCCCATGTCCGGCCTGATCGAGAGCCACGAATGTCAGGTTCGTCGGCGATTCCATGGTGACGACGTAGCCCGCGCGCTTGAGGGCCGCGCGAATGCGGGCGGTCGCCTCGACGGCAGGCTTGCCGATCATCAGGTAGAGACCATCTTCGAAAAGCGCCTCGAACTGCACACCCAGGAGACGCCCCTTCGCCATGAGCGCACCGTGCTGCTTCATATGGGTGACGAACTGGCGGATCGACCCGCGCTCGGGGATCACCACTGCCTCGCCGAAGAGCGTGCCGCATTTGGTGCCGCCAATGTAGAACACGTCGGTCAGGCGCGCCAGATCGGCCAGCGTCACGTCGTTGGCAGGCGAGGCCAGCGCGTAGGCGAGGCGCGCGCCGTCGACGAAGAGCTTCAAGTCACGCTCGCGACACACGCGTGAGAGATCCTCGATCTCCTGCAGGGAGTAGAGGGTGCCGTACTCGGTGGGCTGCGAAATATAGACGAGGGCGGGGGCGATCATGTGGTCGCGCGCGCCGTCGCCCTCCCACGCCGAACAGATGCGTTCGACGTCGGCGGCGTTGATCTTGCCGTCCACGGCGGGGGTGTCGAGGATCTTGTGACCACCGCGCTCGACAATGCCGGCCTCATGCATGTTGATGTGGCCGGTGTTGGGGGCGATGACTCCCTGCCAGGGCAGGAGGATCGCGTCGATGACGGTCGCGTTCGTCTGCGTGCCGCCCACCAGGAAGTACACGTCGGCGTCGGGAGCCTGGCAGGCCTCGCGAATCAGGTCGCGGGCGCGCTCGCAATGCTCGTCGGTGCCGTAGCCGCTCGACTGTTCCATGTTGGTGGCGACGAGGGCGTCGAGCACCCGGGCGTGCGCGCCTTCCTGGTAGTCACTGGAGAAGTTCGGCAGCGTCTGGGAAGAATTCACGCGGCCATTATTCCACGCGCTTGGCCAGATGATTCCCGTTTCCTCGTGAAGATCTTTTCTCGCTGGAACTGAAGGACTATCCTGACTGTCGCCAGGCGATGCCGCCAGGCTTCCCGATACGAAAGTGAGGGCATCGCATGATGCCAACCACGCACGGAGAACAGTCGAGCACAATCAACCGGGACTCGCAGGCCTATTGGAACAAGCGGGCCGCGACGTTCACGAGAGACGCGACCAGCGACTACGAGCGCTGGCTCCTCGACCTGCTCGCCCTCGAAGCGGATGATGAGGTCCTCGACATGGGGTGCGCGACGGGCACGCTCGCCGTCCCCCTCGCCCGTGCGGGGCACCGCGTCCACGGCTGCGACTTCGCCGAGGCCATGCTCGCGATCCTCGACGAGCGCGCGGCAGCAGAAAATCTGCCGATCACCTCCCACCTGCTCGCCTGGGAGGACGACTGGGAGGAGGCGGGCCTGGGTGAGAACAGCGTGGATGTCGCCTTCGCGTCACGCTCCCTCATGAGCGGGGACGTGCCCGCTTGCGTGCGCAAGCTCGACGCGACTGCGCGCTCCCGTGCAGCGGTCGTCATGCCCGACAGCCTGCTCCCCTCCCGCGACCCGCGCTTGCTCACCTACTTGGGACGCTCAGCGAGGAGAGCGTGCATCGTCCGCGACGTGACCCGCGCGCTCGCAGCCCTGGGACGTATCCCGGTTTTCGCGACCACACGAACCTTCCGCCCGATGCGTTTTTCTTCCTTCGACGAGGCCCGCGTGGACCTTCGTCGCCTGGCCGGCCCAGAGCCCTTCACCGCGCGCGAGCAGCGGCTTTTCGATGCGTACGCGGCCCAGCATGTCGCTCGCGAGGATCTCACTGGCCCCTCTGAGGTGGCAGAGGAGCACTGGGTCCTTGACTATCGTCTGCCCGTCACCTGGGCGTTTATCGGCTGGAGCACCGACGGGAGCGAGTGGGCGTAGGAGGCCCCAACCTCGTTCTTCTTAGTCCGCGTCGGGGCGACGCCTGCGCGCTTTGACCTCCGAGCGTCTCTTCTTGTCATCCAGACGGCGCAGCTTGGACGCGCGCGTCGGCTTCGTCGCACGTCTCGGGACGGACGGAATAAGCGCTGCGCGCAGGACTTCGGCGAGGCGCTCGCGGGCGGCCGCGCGATTGCGGCGCTGGGAGCGATGCTCAGAGGCGGTGACGGTCAGGATACTTCCGGTCAGGCGTTCCCCAAGCTCACGCAGGGCACGCTCACGCTGCTTCTCGTTGAGGGCGTTCGTCGAGTCCAGGTCCAGGCTGAGCTGCACCCGCGAATCTGCGGTATTCACTCCCTGTCCGCCGGGGCCCGAGGCGTGAGAAAAGCGCTCGATCAGCTCCCCCGCGGGCACGACGAGGCCACGCGGGCAGCCAGGCCCAGCGGGAATACGCAGATCATCCATGCGCCCTAGTGTGCACCACCCAACCCAGCCCCGGCCTCGTGAATCCACGGGTACACGATGTACGTGAGAACCGACGTACGTTTATATGCCGATTCTCACGTATAACGTTCAGGCCATGAGTTCGGCGACCCGCTCCTTCAGGTCGGGCAGCACGTCAGTGTCAAACCAGGGATTCTTCTTCATCCACATCTGGTTGCGCGGTGAGGGGTGGACCAGCGGGAAGTACGTGGGCAGGTAGTGCTTGTAGTCGCGCACGACGTCCGTGAGGGAGGCCGAGGACTTCAGGTCCAGGTAGCGCCTGGTCGCGTACGCGCCAACGAGGATCGTCATATCCAGGTGCGGCATGAGTTCGAGCAGGCGCGGGTGCCACTTGTCGGCGAAGTCCTTGCGGGGGGCCAGGTCGCCGCTCTTACCAGTGCCCGGGAAGTAGAAGTCCATGGGGACGATCGCGAGCTTGCCCGAGTGATAGAACGCGTCACGGTCAATCCCCATCCAGTCGCGCAGCCGGTCGCCGCTGCGGTCGTTCCACACGATGCCGGTTTCTTCGGCGATGCGTCCGGGTGCCTGGCCGACGATCATGATGCGGCACTGCGGCCCCGCAAAGAACAGCGGGGCGATCCCACGCTTCGTGAACGAGGCATTGGCCGGGTCTGCGGCGATCTCCTCGGCGATTGCACGGACGGCTGGATCGGTGATCTCGGGAGTCATACATTCAGCGTATGACACACCCCCACGCAAACCGCCAACAACACGTCGGAGGTCACATAACAGTAAACACCAGACACCCGCCGCGCGGATACCAGGCACACACCATAGTTCCCCGCAAATGTCGCACGTAATTCCCCGACGCACATTTTCGTCCATCCCCACAAATCTTGGAATTTCGACGATTACAATTCAAATCCTGAAAAATCATCGGGGGCATTACGTGCGAGATTGGTGGGTATGCGAAGCGCGGCAACGGCCACACCGATTAGTACCCACCGCCCAAGCAGGCATACAGTTGAGTCCATGAGGGCAGCCACAAGGCACGCGAGGCACAACCAATGAACACCAGGTTCGTCAGGCAAACATCCAGGCAGATGACCACGATCGTCGCATCGCTCGCGATCGCGGCTTCCCTAGTCACCCTCGCAGGCCTCGCAGCAGCCACCCTTACCCCCTCCGGGCGCGAGCAAAAAGACCCCTCCCCCATCGCCATCGAGGAAGACGACAACCCCATTCCCGAGGCCATGGCCGGCCTACTGGACACGGCCTCGTCCCTGCACGGCTCCATCGACACCCTGACGTATGAGCAGAGCTACGAGGGGACGGTCTACGACAAGCAGGCCTTCGTGTATGTGCCCGACTCCTACTCGCCCGCTCGCCCCATGAACGTCCTCTACCTGACGCACGGCTGGTGGGGCAACGCGGCAGGCCTCGCGGCCGGGGTCGCGCCGGTCGTCGACAAGCTGGAGGCTTCCGGCGAGGTCTCACCGACCATCGTCGTGTTCGCAACCTACTATCCGGATCGGTCGTTCGCGACCGACGACTACGAGGAAGACTACGCACTCAATCGTTTTTTCGCAACGACCGAGATCGATACTCTGATCGACACGGTCGAGTCTCGCTATATGACGTTCGCACGCGGGGACACCTCCGACCAGTCACTGCGGGCCTCGCGCAGGCACCGCGCGTTCGGCGGTTTCTCGATGGGCGCGACGACAACGTGGGATGTTTTCGCACTGCGCCCGCAGTACTTCTACGGGTATATGCCGATGGCTGGCGAGTCGTGGATCGGGCGCGAGGAGGACGCTGACTTCCCTCGCATCGCCGAGCTGGTGACCGCGGGCATCGGGCGCGCCCACTACGGGCCACGCGACTTCCTCATTCTCGCGTCGGTCGGCTCAGAGGACCCGGCCCTGTGGGACATGACCCCGCAGATTGATGAGCTCCGCGAGGACTATCCCGACCTCATGACGGAGTCCAGCCTACAGGTGTGGATCGACGACGGCGAAGACCACTCCATGACCTCGGTCTGTAACCAGGTCGCGCATAGCTTGCCGCTGCTGTTCCCTCCCGCATAGGGCACCACTTCCGGCCGTACAAAAGACGCGCACGTCATACCGCCGCCCATTGACGAATGCCCACCCCACACGTACTGTATCTGTATCTGATACAGAAACGGACAAGATGATGGACACTCGATTCTCCTCCGCGATTCACGCGCTCATCCTCATCTCCGAGGCGGACTCCCCCATCAACTCGACCGCCATCGCGGCGAGTGTGGGCACCAACGCCAGCTACATTCGCAAGCTGACGGCTCCCCTGGCGAAGGCAGGATTCATCGAGTCCAGCCGCGCGGCGGGCGGCTTCACGCTCACCAAGCCCGCGCGGGAGATCTCCCTACGCGACGTCTACTGCGCCGTCACCGACACGGATCAGATCCAGCTTTTCGACATTCACGAGAACCCGAACGACGAGTGCATCGTCGGGGCACACATCCGCCCAACGCTCGCCAACGTGTTTCACAAGCAGAACGAAGCCGTCGAACGCGAACTCGCACAGACCACCCTGGCCGACTGCATCGCTTCGATGCGCTCATATCTCTGACCCACACCGACTCCCCACGAACCGAAGGACCATCATGAAGGCAGCTATTCTCACCCGCTACGACAAGAACGCGACCGACCTCGAAGTACGCGAGATCCCCACCCCCGCCCCCGCCTCGGACGAAGTGCTCGTCAAGATCCACACCGCGGCGGTCAACCCGCTGGACAACATGATGATGCGCGGCGAGGTCAAGCTGATCACCCCCTACGCTCTCCCCCTCGTCATGGGTAACGAGTTTTCCGGCGCCGTCGAGAAGGTCGGCGCGAACGTGACCGGTTTTGCGGTCGGTGACCGCGTCTACGGACGCATGCCTCTGGGCAAGATCGGCGCGTTCGCCGAGTTTGCGGCCGTGGACGCCGGCGCACTGGCTCACGTCCCCGATTACCTCTCCCTGGAGGAAGCGGCGACCGTCCCGCTGACGGCCCTCACTGCCATGCAGTCCTTTGAGCTGATGGACGTAAAGCCCGGCCAGACGGTGTTCATTTCGGGCGGCACCGGTTCCCTAGGCGCGATGGCGATTCCGGTCGCCAAGAGTCTGGGCCTGACGGTCGCCACGAACGGCAACGGAGAGAACGAGGAGCGGGTGCGTGCACTCGGCGCGGACATCTTTATCGACTACAAGAAGCAGAGCTACGCGGACGTCCTGTCCGAGGTTGATCTGGTGCTCGATACGCTGGGCGACCGCGAGCTGCCGACCGAGTTCAAGATCCTGAAGGAGGGCAGCCGCCTCGTGTCGCTGCGCGGCATGCCCAACGGCCGTTTCGCCCGACGCATGGGACTTCCCTGGTACAAGCGCTTCCTCCTGTCCCTCGCGGGCCGCAAGTACGACGCGATGGCCGCGCGCAAGAAGCAGACCTACGATTTCATCTTCGTTCACGAGGACGGCGCACAGTTGGAGAACATCGCTTCCCTATTCCCGGCCGAGCGTCCGCTGACGGCGTCCATCGACGCGACCTTCACCCTCGACCAGATCAACGAGGCCCTGGCCAAGGTGCGCGCCGGCGGCTCGCAGGGCAAGACCATCGTTCGCATTGGAGACTTCCAGTGAGCTACCTGACCACCCCCACCTCGTTCATCACCGTCGACGGCACGCAGATCGCCTACCGCGAGATGTCCGCGGGCGCCTCGCGCCTCCCCCTCGTCATGCTCGTGCACCTGGCTGCCAACCTGGATAATTGGGACCCGCGCACGGTCGATCAGCTCGCCCAGAGCCGCCACCTGATCCTCGTGGACCTGCCGGGCGTGGGCGCCAGCGGCGGCACCGTTCCCGCCACCATCGAGGAGGCGGGCCAGCAGGCGGCTCGCATTGTCCGAGGCCTGGGCTACGGGCGCGTCGACCTGCTGGGCCTATCGATGGGCGGGATGATCGCTCAGGAGGTCGTGCGCCACGATCCCAGCCTGGTCGAGCACCTCATCCTGGTCGGTACGGGTCCGCGCGCGGGTCTGGGCATCGACAAGGTCACCCCGACGACGATGCGCTACATGTTCCGCGCGGCTCTGCACCGCACGGATCCCAAGCGGTACATCTTCTACACGCATGACGCACACGGCGAGGCGGAGGCACGTAAGGTCCTCGCCCGCCTCGGCTCCCGCACGAAGGAGCACGCGGACAAGCCCATGGCCGTGCGTTCCTTCCTGCGCCAGCTGCGCGCGATCAAGCGCTGGGGCACCGCGCCCGCCGACGACCTGTCGTTCATCACGATGCCGACCCTCATCGTGAACGGGGACACCGACGACATGGTGCCAACCCCAAACTCCTACGACATGCACGGGCGCATCAAGGATTCGCACCTGGTGATCTACCCGCACGCCGGTCACGGATCGCTCTTCCAAAACCCCGAGGAGTTCACCGCCGAGGTCAACGAGTTCCTGGCGGACGCCGACTCGGAGAGCTGACGCCCCAGCGGCACCCACCCGTCTCCCCTGCCCCGGCCTCGTTCCGCTATTCAGGGACGAGGCCGGGGCTGGCTGCCAGATAGACGAGGCCCCTATGCGCGGGGCTGGCGCTCCGCCCACTCGCCGAGGCTCACGCGCGGCCCCGTGAAGAACGGGGTGTCTTCACGTACGTAGAGGCGTGCTTCGGTGTAGCGCTGGGCGTGCATGACGCCCTCCAGGCGGTCGAGAGTGTCGGCCTCGAATGCGAGCACCCACTCGTAGTCGGAGAAACCGAAGGCGGACAGGGTCGAACCCTTGACGTCCGGGTACTGGGCGAAACCGTTGCGACCGTGTTCGGCCATGATGCGTGCGCGCTCTTCGGGGGCCTTGAGATACCAGTCGTAGGACCGCACGAAGGGGTAAACCATCGCCCAGTCGCGGGGTGCAACGCCGCCGAAGCAGGCGGGGATGTGGCGCTTGTTGAACTCGGCGGGGGTGTGCAGGCCCATGCAGGACCACACCGGGTCCAGGAACTTGCCGAGGGCACTGGCGCGCAGACGGTGGTAGGCATCCTGCAGAACTTCGGGGTCGTCGTCGAGCCACCAGACCATCAGGTCGGCCTCGGCGCGGAAGCCGGACACGTCGTAGAAGCCGCGGATTTCCGCACCCGCGCCCTTCACGTACTCCAGGGATTCGGCGACGATGCGGGTGCGCTCGCCGTCGTCGGCGGGCAGGGACTCACCCAGTGTGAACACGGAGTAGAGGGCGTAGTGCTGCTTGTTGTTGACCTCGTCGAAGTCGATGTCCGTTGCGTCACGCGGGTCGGTGACGCGGGCGTGCGCGGCGTGCGAGTGGGGCGTCGCCTCGGTGCCCGCGTGGCGGGCCTGGTGGCGCGCGGCGTGCTCACCGACACGGTCCGGCACTCCCGCGGGATGTCCCGGGTTCTCCGGGTTCTGCTGGGGCGGCACGACGGCGTGGGGATGCGGGGTAGACATGGAGTCCTCCTGGGTTGGGGCTGGTTGACCGGCGGCTCGGGCGGGCGCGCCGGAAGAATGAGGGGCGTGTGCGGTGCCGGGGTGGGCGCTCCCGGCGGCAGGTGCGGGGTGGCCAGGGCGTGCCGGGGAGAGGCAGCAGTCGCTCGGGCAGACAGTGTGGAAGGGGCCGGTGCCGGTCACAGTGACGCGCGTGGACCTCTCGCCTCGCGCTTGGGCCGCGCGCTCTTCGAGCACGTCGACCAGGGAAGACACGAAGCCAGGGTCGGTCGAGACGGTATCGGCGCGCTCGTAGGGGATCCCCAGGCGCGCGGCGGTTTCCTTCGCCTCGGTGTCGAGGTCGTAGACGACCTCCATGTGGTCGCAGATGAACCCGATGGGGACGACCACAACGCCGCTCAGCGGCTTAGCATTCACAGCACCCGAGGCCGTGGCATCAGATGAGGCGTCCGCGGCGATTTCCTCGAGGAAGTCGTTGATATCGGGCTCAAGCCAGCGGGCCTGCGGGGGTCCGGATCGCGAGCAATACACGAGGTCGTAGCCCAGATCCGCACGCCCGAGGACACGCCTCAGCTCCGGCATGATCGCGCTGATGAGGGCGCGATGCTGGGCGACGTAGCTGATTTCGGTTGCGGGCGTTCCCGCCGGCGACGAGGCCTCGCTCCCCTGCTGCTCGGCGCGTCCGCCCGAGGCCGGTGTGGCCTCGTCGATCGAGGACCGGAAGAGGAAGGGCGAGGACCCCGCCTCCATGCTCATAGGGATGGAGTGAGTGACGAAGATCAGGCGAATCCCTGCCGGGTCGACGCCGCGCGCCGCCAGCGACTCCCAGGCGCGCCGGACGGATGTGATCTGCGCGCTCGCCATGCCGGGGGTCGAGTAGTAGGGGCGGACCTTGTCCAGGATGATGTCGGCGTCGGGATTGTCGGCGCTGTCCTCAGCCCCCAGGACGACGTCGCCCCACTTCTCGCGCAGGGCCTCCGCGGCCTCGGCGAGGTCTTCGCGATACTGGCGGCATCCCGAGTACGAGGCGTAGGCGGAGGTGGGCAGGACGAGGATGCGCCGGGCACCCGCCTGGGCGAGCTCGTCGAGGCCTTCGGCGACGAAGGGGTGCCAGTTGCGGTTTCCCCATCCGACGGGGATATCGTGTCCGCGCCTGGCAAGCTCCGCGGATAAGTCCGCGATCAGGCGCTGGTTGCAGGCATTGATGGGCGAAATACCACCGAAACGCTTGTAGTGAGCGGCAACCTGAAGCAGACGCTCGTCGGGGATTCCGCGACCGCGCGTCGCATTGCGCATGAACGGCAGGACGTCGTCCGTGCCGTCCGGGCCACCGTAGGACAGCAGCATGATCGCGTCGTAGGTATCCATACCTGGCACTTTCAGTCCTCCTTCAGGCCTCGAGGAGACAGTGTAGGGCCGCTTCCCTCCCCCACGCAGCGACAGATTGTCAGAAAAACGCAGTAAATCAGTAGTTCTCCCCTGCACACAGAACCGCCTTGCATCCACAAGTTAACGCTGTTAACCTTTCCTGCGACACAAAGTTAACAGCGTTAACCGATGGGAGAAATACCGTGTCACAACCACACGCTCCGGCCCTGGACGCCCAGGGAATCCACAAGAGCTACGCCGCCCACGAAGTCCTACGCGGGGTCGACCTGCTCGTCGAACCCGGTCAGATACTCGGGCTACTCGGACGAAACGGGGCCGGCAAGTCCACGCTCATCACGATCCTGTGTGGCCTACGCCGAGCCGACTCCGGAACCGCCAACATCTGCGGCCACCGGCCCGCGTCCGCCAACGCCGCACGGCTGATCGGATACGCGCCTCAGGAGCTGGGCATCTACCCCGACCTGAGCGTCGCCCAGAACCTCGTGGCCTTCGGCGAGTTGCACGGACTCGGCCGACGCGAGGCCGCCTCTCGCGCGGGTGAGGTCATGGAACTCCTCGGCCTCACAGAGAAACGAGGCCAGCGCGCCTCACACCTGTCGGGCGGACAGCAGCGCAGGCTCCACGCGGGCATGGCGATCATGCACCGCCCGCGCCTGGTCTTCATGGACGAGCCGACCGTCGGCGCGGACGTGGAGGCGCGCAGCCAGATCCTGTGTGCGGTCCGTCAGCTCGCCGATGAGGGTGCAGCCGTCGTCTACACCTCGCACTACCTCGCCGAGTTCGAGGAGCTCGGGTCCGACATCGCGATCCTGAACGAGGGGAGCATCGTCGCGAGCGGCACGCTCGAAGAGATCGTCTCTCACCACGCGCGCGCCGAGGTCACGCTCGAGTTCGACCGCCCCGTCGCCTCGTTCGACGGTTGGAGCGCCGACGGAAGGACGCTCCGGCACATCGGGGACGAGGCCGACCCGGGTTCGCAGATCGGCGAAGCCCTGGCCTCACCCGCCCTTCAAGGCGTGCGCTTGATGGACGTGCGCATCACGCAGGCGAGCCTGCACAACGCGTACCTGCAGATCATCAAGGAGAGTGACCATGTCGCAGCTTAAGCAAATCGGAGCCATGACCCGCCTCAATATTCGTCTGCAGCTCACCGACCCGGCACCCACGCTGATCCTGACGGTGATCCCCCTGGTCCTGATCCCTTTCATGATGCCGGCGTTCAAGTCGATGCTTCTGGCCGACGGCTACACGGGCGTCACGGGAGCCGAGCAGGCGGTGCCGTCGATTGCGATCCTCTTTTCATTCCTGGCCGTGCAGAACATCATCGGCTCGTTCTTCAACGAACGCTCGTGGGGCACATGGGAGCGCCTCGAGGCCTCCCCCACCTCACGCGCGTCCATCCTGACGGGTAAGGCGTTGGTCGCGTTCCTCATGCAGACCGTCCAGATCGCGGTTGTCCTCGCGCTCGGCGCCCTCATCTTCGGGTACCGACCGACCGGATCTCTCCTAGCGCTCGCCGCGATTCTCCTCAGTTTCTCGGCCGTCCTGTCGGCGCTCGGCGTCGCGCTCGCACTGTGGTCGCGCAGCCGCGACGCCGCCTTGTCCCTGTCGAACATCATCGGCATGCTGGCGGCCGGCATCGGCGGTTCTTTCTCCACGGTCTCTTCATTCCCGGATTGGGCGCAGCACACCGCACACCTGTCCCCCGCCTACTGGGCGATCACCGCGATTCACGAGGTGAGCCTGGATGGAGCGAGTCTGTCAGACGTCGGGACGCGTATCGGAGTCCTGTGGGGTTTCTTCGCCGTGATCGCGGGGATGGCACTGATACAGTTCCGGTATCACAGGGAGTAATAGCCACCGAAGCGGAGAGTCCATGCCGTCGTCACGCCAGCGCGCACTATCGCGAGACATCATCTTGTCGACCGCGCTCGACCTGGTTGACGAGGAGGGACTCTCCGCTTTATCCCTGCGGTCTTTGGGAAAGCGCCTCGGCGTCTCCCAGGCCGCTTTTTACCGCCATTTCCCCGACAAGGCCGCGCTCTTGGAGGGTATCGCCGAGCAGGTCTGGCGGCTCACGTTCGAGTCGTTCCTGGACCGCGTGGACGCCGGGTCGGTCGGCGTGGCGGCAACACCGACGAACGAGACAGGTGAGCCGACCGGGGATCCCCAGGCCTCGCCCCTGCTGACGTACATGCGCACCTACGCGCATTGTTTGGCGTCGACACTGCGCTCCCACCCGGGCGCGGTCATGCTGCTACTCACGCACCCGATGTCGACACCCGAGCAGCTCGCGCTCCTGGCGCGAGTGTTCGTGACGCTCGCCCGGCACGGTTTCACGCCGAACGCGGACATGCTGGGGCTGGTCAACGCCGTGTCGATCTACACGACGGCATTCGTCGCCGCCGAAGTCGTTCCGCCCGTGGGCGGCTCCCCCGAACAACCCGCCGATCTGTCGGCCGCGAGCGCCGCACTCGATCCCGAGGATGCGCAGGCGCTGCGCCCGCTCATCGAAGACCTCCTGGACGGCCGCTACGACTTCAACGCCCAGTTTGAGCGAGGCCTGGAGGCGATCCTGCGCGGCTGGGCCTAGCTGACCAGCTTTTCGACCTCGCGCACGATGCGTTTGGTGCCGCCCAGAGAGGACAGTTCCGCGCGCAGCCCTCGGATTCCCGAGGTCAGGGCGGGTTCATCGACAACGAGTCGGCGGGCGGCGCGTGCGATGAGCGTCGGCTTGGGCTCGCGCACGGTTAGGCCGCAGCGTGCACTTTCCACGGCCTCGGCGTTGAATTGGCGTTCAAAGACGCGCCCCGGGACGAGCACCTGGGGGACGGCGTAGGACAGGGCGTCCATTACCGAGTTTTGCCCGCCATGGTGCACGAAGACGCGGGTTCGTGGCAGGAGCTCAGCAAAGTCGAAGCGGGGTGCGCAGGCCACCGTGTAGCCCCCTGAGATACGGACGGCCTCGGGGACGCACGCGACATAGACGTCGCAGCCGAGGGCATCGGCGAGTTCTTGCCCGGCTCGGATCGCCACGCCCGCAGGCACGCTGCCCGCACCGAGGTAGACGAGCGCGCAATCGCGAGGCATGGCCGTCAGTGCGGGCGGCTCGTCCAGAAACCCGCAGTAGACGGCCCGCTCCCCCGCCCGTGGTTCGAGGGTCGGGCAGCTCGGGATGAAGCGGCGCCGCATCCCCTCAAGAACAGTCAGGGACGAGGCCGGGGCGGGCATGCCCATCTCGCACAGCAGGCGTCGAATTCCCGCGGATTTGCGCGGGTTGGAGGCGTAGGTGGCGGTCGTCGGCTGCGACCCACTACCCACGCACGGATACCCTCGGCGCGGGCGGCGATGACGGCGGCGAGGCTGAATTCGGAGTAGACGACGTCGGGGTGGATGGCACGCATGTGGGCGTGGAGCGTATTGACGGCTGTACGGGTATAGCGCTCGTCGAGGGCGCCGGTCAGCCAGAGGACCTCCTCGAAGCTGCGCACGGGCTTACGGCCCATGAGGCCGAGGCGTGAGGCCAGGGGGAAGGTATGGCGGGTAATGGCCTCGGGAAGGCCGAGGGGTGAGGGCACCGGAATCTCGAGCGTCGGCGCGATGGGATTGACACAGTTGCCGTCGTCTCCCCACGCGAGCACGACCTCGTGGTCGCCATCCTGGAAGGCGCGGGCGATGCGCTGCGCGCGCGACCACGGCCCGCCCATCCGCGAGCGGGCGACCATGGGAACGACGAGAACCTTCACGATTCAAGGGTACGCCGCCCGCAACAGAGCGCTGACGCTCACCGAGCGCCACACCCCCGCCACGGCCTCGTTTTCCCCATAAACGAGGCCTGAGCCGAGTCTTGGGATAAGCCTAGGGCGCATCGCAGCTAAGCTGGTTCTCAATCGCGCGCGCTCGCAGCGCGCCCACGCACTGACGCAAGGAAGGTCCCCCATGAACGCCGATAAGATCGAGGACGTCATGTCCGAGTTGCTGGGCGAAGGCTATCGAATCGTCGAGGACAACGGCGAACTCTCACCCGTCATCAACTGGGTCGACTGGATCGAAGACCCGGAGGACGAGGACAAGGAGCAGGTTGAGGTCACTTTCCAGGACGGCTCCACCCGGACCTTCGACAAGGGCGTCCCCATGCGCCAGATCTGGTACGAGAACGTCGACTGAGCGGCGTGGCCACCGTATCCTGAGTGCAGGGCCCAACATCGTGAGTCCCCTGAGATGGAGGTTTTCATCATGAGCAGAATCGACTGGGAGGGGGGCGGCGAACCAGCGAATCACGCAGGAGAGCGCGGAGACGCACATGCCGAGGCTGACATGGTCACAGCGATCGATGTTTCCTTGGCCAGGTAGAAGATCTGCACGCTGCTGTAGCTGCCGACAATGGCAGACGCTACACGCACGCGCAGGTCTGCATGGAACTGGGGTTCTAGGCTCCTCAAGCTAGGCACATAACCGCCAGCTACCCTCCGGAGCGCTACAGCTCCAGCCTCATGTGCACGAGCTCCTGGTAGCCCGAGGACACAGACCGGTAGCCACGTGGGTTGCGCCCATACTCCTCGAACCCCGCACGCCGATACAGGGACAGCGCGCGTTCATTACCAGCCACCACCTCGAGCTCGAGCTGGGTGTAGCCCGCCCGGCGCGCACTGTCGATGCACGATTCCATGAGCACTCGACCGATCCCCATCCCCCAATGTTCTTTGAGGACGCTGATCCCGAAACGCGCCCGGTGAGCCAACTTGCGCCGACCGCCCAACGCCGTGACTCCTGCGCTCCCCACGATCCGCCCATCGAGGATGGCGACGAACTCAACCTCATTGTCGCTGCGCTCCGTCTCCGCCAGCGAGCGCGCTTCTTGCTCATCGTCGACGCTTTGCTCGTCCGGATAGGACAGCAGGTAGTCGGTCTCCGCGTGCGTGCGCTGCATGATGTCACGCAGCGCGCGGGCATCCGACGCGACGGCGTTCCGCACGAGGAGTTCCACCCCACCCTTTAACAGCACCGTTTCGGCGTACCTCATCTTCAGCCCCTTGTCTCCCTAGCCACACGGTTCTTGACAACAGTGTGAACGCCCCGCAGCATACTGTCAGCCTGAGGTAACCACATTCACGCGCCCTCAGCCTGCACCGAGCGCCCGGCCCCACTAACGACATCCATCGGCAGAAACAACATCATTCAAGCAGTATCACCCACTCAGGCCAGCACCATTGCAAATCAGCATAATGAAGCAATAGAATACAATTAGGACCTACAGAATCTCGCTACGCTGATACGGCTGCTAACATTGGGTGTTACACACGCGAGCAGCTCTGTAAGGAGTTAGAGCCGCCGCTCTCCACGGATCGAATACCGCGAGCTTTATCCCGCCAGCAGCAATAATGCCAGGCATTCAGCCAACAGGAAACCACAATGCCCTACAAGGACGACAGCTTCATGTCAATGAAGACTCACCTAACGAAACGTCATCGAGATCGAGCTAAAAAACGATATGTGACGACGGATCTAGAATACCGTCTAGACGCCTGATAAACTCTTTTCTTCTAACCTCTGCCATTCGACCAGCACCCACCTCATTCAAGAGCGCAGATCGAATTTTCTTAACCCACTTCAAATATAGCAAGTGGTCATCGCTACACTCGCCTTGACGCGCAAATTCTAAGAATATCCTCTTCACTTCTTCCTGCCCTTCGGGCCCCAGCAGGATGTAACAGCGCGCGATATCAGACGGACAAATTTCGGTAATGCACCGAACACCCCCGCGCCAAGCAGCAGTCAGAAGCATAGGCACGCTTTCAACACCAATACCCAGGGCGGCACATCGGCGCACTTCATCAGAAATCTCTTGCGAAAAAGAGTGGAACGAATAGTCTGACAAAACGCTAAAAAGACCAAAAAACGACTTATAACACCCCACTTCATAATCAACACTAGAAAAGTAGCGCACAGACTCAAACAGATCTCGTTGAATGACGCGCTTACAACATATAACGAACTCAGCATCCGATAGAGCCCCTTCAAATTCATACTCGAAGAAACGGGAGCTCCACTTAGCCAAATCACAAATGTCAGCAGGGCCAAATACCCCATCACACAGAATGTCAGACCAGCAAGCTACTATGGAATCGACCTCATCATCCGACAGAGCAAGAAATTCAGACTCCAGCAATGTGACAAGATCACGAATAGAAGCTGACTTTACTGGACCACCATAACGAATCTGCAGATACTTACACACCCGCCGCCCTAGATCAACACTACTCACATCAACACTCGAACTGAAATAATCTTCAAGAAATCTCAAATCGCAGTATTGATAATACAGATGTTCGGCCCTGATATAAGAAACATCAATGTCAGCCAACCCCCCATCATCAATCAAAATCTCTGGACGAGAAGGAACCTTCCCCTCACACAAAAGCAAAGCAATTTCGAGAATGTCGATAACAGCACGACTTAGTCTTTCAGAATCGATAACACAATCTAGAGAAGTGCTTTCCTCAAGAACGTCAGCGAGAAAATATCTCGCTTTTTGCAGAGCCCTCGCATTAACACACCCCGTTCTCTGAACGGCCATATATGCACACTCAAGGACATCGAATTCCGCCGACCTTAAATTTCCAAAAATATCACAAACTAAAGAATGAATATCCTGCTGATAGGAATACACTCTCCACACAAGTTTTTCGCGCACGTCAGCATCAAATGAGCGCCCACTATCACCCCCTCCATCAAAGCTATCCATAACAAAGATGACCTTTTGTCCCCTCCCTTCAACAAGCTCATTCACCGCAGAAAATAAGGACAGCTCATCTGAAGCCACTGAACGTCGCTCAACATCGTCAAACACAATGACATGTCTGTCAGACAAAACAAGATCAACCAGAAATTTTGGTCCGACATCAAGCTGTAACGGAACTCTTGTTTTAGATATAACTGATGACATCACACCCGGAGCGACGCGTAGCATATTTTTGATCACCCTTTTATTTTTTCTTCTATCACCATCCCCTAAGCGAACTAACACAGCCGCAAGTTTTTCGTACACATCTTCAGCATTTCTACAACCGAATAACGACACCCGAACTAGCCGTTTTCCACTCTTTTTCAATGCAGGAGCCAGCACAGACTCCACAAACCGTGTTTTTCCACACCCCCACGGCCCCTGGATTGCAACAGCATATTTTTGTTCATCACTTTTGACGTATTCAATAATTGCATCACATAACAGCTGATTGACCATATTTTCAGTCATCATAGACCTCCCAGATTGGTTGGCAAAATCGTTCTACAACTTCGTCAATCTTCTCAGAATACCTGCGAGATCGTTAACGACTCGCCCAGCCACCTGTTCAGATTGGACTTAGTCAGCACAGGAGCAACACCTAATCAAATTACTCAAACTGTCCTCAAGACGACGACGGTGTCATAGGGTGTAAGAAATTTTCGTGTAGCGATGATGCTTGTGGGAGGCTGGTTATGGGGTGTCGTCGGATGCTTGGTGTTCAGGATCGCGCGGCGATCATGGCGGGGCTGGAAGCGGGTTTGTCTCAGGCCCGTATCGCTCGTTTGATTGGGCGTAGCCCCTCGGTGGTGTGCCGTGAGATCGCCCGCCATGCGGGCCTTGATGGGGCGTATCGAGCCGAGGAGGCCAGCAAAGCCGCCCGCGCTGCCAGGAGCCGCCCCAAGGAGAGAGAGTGTTGGATCGTAATCCGATTCTTCGCCGCCGCGTGATTGTTGATTTGTTCCAGGGGCACACGCCCCACCAGATCAGCGCACCGCCTGCGCGCCTAAGCGTGTGGCACACTGCCCACCATGGATACTTCCCCCGACGCCCACAGTGTGATCCGCCACGAGGCGATCTACACGGGGATCTATGCCCCCCTAAGAAGACGCTTATCGAGCACGGTATTTGCTTGCCGTCACGTAGGTGAACGCACAAGAAGCCTCCCAGGCTGGCGTAAACCCCCATTATTGGTATGCGGCTGATTGATGAGCGCCCCGACATTACAGATCGGAAAAACCCGGGCAACTGGGAAGGCGACCTGATCATCGGCCAAGACGGGGCCAGCGCGAGCATCGACCCTGGTCGAGCACACCACCCGCTAACCGATCACGTGGCCCCGCCCCTGGGCAGGAAAGCCGACCAGGCCCGGCGGGCTCACCCGCCGCATCCAGGGCCTTCCCGACCAAGCGATGCGCACACTGACCTGGAACCAAGGCCGGGAAATGGCCCACCATCAGCGCCTTCCCTCGACACGGGCGTGGACGCGTTTTCGCTCACCCCCACAGCCCCTGGCAGAGAGGAACCAACGAAAACACCAACCGTCTCATCCGCCACTATCCACACAAAGGCCCCCATCACCAGCCACCAACCCCACCTCGACGCCATCACCTACGAACCAGCAACTGCCCCAGAGCCATCCTCGACTACCGCACCCCCACAGAAACATTCAACCAACTCATCGCTACCACCGATTAACGCGATCCGAACCAGCAACCGTCCGCCCACACCCAACTCTAGGCATCGGCGTTAGATAACGCCGCTCGATACAATATTCACTTAACCTGCATAAGATCACACTCCCACAAAAGGGTCATTTGAGTAACGCTTCTCATGAAGATACGTTCCCGATCAGATACGTGCCCAAGATCGTAAGCCACGGCAGTGTCATAGGGTGTAAGCAATTTTCGTGTAGCGGTGATGCTGTTCGGAGGCTGATCATGGGGTGTCGTCGGATGCTGAGTGTTGAGGATCGCGCGGCGATCATGGCGGGGTTGGAGGCGGGCT
>NZ_CAJPJE010000012.1:0-52422 GCF_905369875.1 Actinomyces sp. ICM47 | reverse complement strand
CCTGTCGAATCAATGGCTCATCCTGTTTTTTGCCATGATCATCACCCTGTGGCAGGGCCTGCCCTACTACATGATCCTGTATTTGTCGGCCCTGGCGAACGTGGACAAGTCCCTGTATGAGGCCGCCGAAATCGACGGTGCTGGCCCGATCCGCCGTTTTGTGACCGTCACTGTCCCCGGCGTGAGGGTCATGATGTTCCTGGTCGCCACACTGACGACAATCGGTTGTCTGAAGATCTTCACAGAGGTCTACCTCCTGGGTGGCTCCGCCTCTCCGACAAAGACCCTGACGATGTATATCCGAGACCGCATCGTCGACCCCACCTTCGGATCTCTGGGGCAAGGTGACGCCGCGTCGGTGTGTCTTTTCCTCATCACCTTCGGTTTCATCATCGCCTCCCAGAGCTTGCAGAGGAAGGCTGAAGACTCATGAGCACCGCATCCCGCACCGACACCACCTCCTTCGGCGAGCGCTTGGCCCAGTGGCGCAAGGAGCGTCGCCTTGAACGTCAGGGGCGCACCGTCGCCTCGCGCCAGATGCGCGGCGGCGCCCTGTTTGCGCGGTACGTGCTGCTGATTGTCGTCGCTATCGTTCTTGTTGGACCTCTCATCCTGCCACTGATGGCGGCATTCAAGGCCCCCGGCGAATCTGTCTTCGGTCAGGGTGCGACGATCCTTCCACAGCAGTGGTCGCTGGATTCCTTCGCGGTCCTCTTCGAGCGCACTAATATCCTAGGGGCGATCAAGAACTCGGCGATCATCGCGGCACTGACTGTGACCTCGAACATCATCCTGTCGTGTATCGGCGGCTACATGCTGTCGAGGCGTGGGTGGACCGGGCGCACCATCATGTACTTCGTGGTCCTGTCCGCCATGATCTTCCCCTTCGAGTCCATCATGCTCTCCCTGTTTAAGATGATGGTGCAGCTTGACCTCTACAACACGCTGCCCGGCGTGTGGATGGTTGCGATGATCGGTCCCTTCCAGATCCTCATGATGCGTGCCGCATTCATGGGCATTCCCGACGAAATAGAGGATGCCGCCCTGATTGATGGGGCGGGCGAGCTGCGTCGCTTCTGGTCCATCTTCCTGCCCCAGGTGCGCGGTACGTTGACGGTCGTGGGCCTGACCTCCTTCATCGGGGCATGGTCCGACTTCATCTTCCCGTTGCTCATGCTGCCGAATCCGGAGAAGCAGACGCTGATGCTGACGCTGACGGCGATCCAGAACTCGCCCCAGGGCGTCACTTACCAGTTGGTTCTGGCCGGAGCAGTCGTCGCTATGATCCCCGTGGTCCTAGTCTTCATGTTCAGTCAGAAGTTCTTCTTCCGTGGCATCGAAGACGGTGGTTTGAAGTTCTAATCTCGCCCCTCGCGGGTGCGTCAGCACCCGCGAGGGTATTTTCTACCCAAAAAGGAGGTTCTGTCACAAAAGCTAACACGTGATAGGTATTGTGGGATCCCTTTCGACAAACGAAGGTTCCCGGCCATTCACCCCATACTGACGAAGGAGTTACACTCATGGGGACTCGACCCATCATCGGTGCGCTTGGAGCGCCGATTCTCGCGGCCACCATGCTCGGCCTCACCCCCGCAGCGACCATCGCAGCCTCCGACACCCCCTACCACCCGACCGTTCTGTGGGCGACCTCCGAAGAGACAGTCGGCGAAGGTGCCCCGAATGGTACCATCGCAGCGCTCGTCGACGACGACACCGCTCGCACCGACGCGACCAAGACCTTCTGGACCACCAAGTGGAAGGGAGGCCTCGACCCCTACCCCCACGCCCTCGCCGTCCAGAACCCCACGCCTGGCACCCAGGTCTGCGGCCTCGGCCTGACCCCGCGCCCCACCTACGATTCGACGCTCGGAAACGACCAATTCCCCGGCGAATACCGGGTGTTCGCCTTCGACGAAGACCCCGGCAACCCCGCCGCCGCAGCCTCCTTCGACGACTGGAAGATGAAGGTCGCCGCGGGCACGTGGGACGGCGGCACCGAACTCGCCCACGGTTCCGACCTACAGTACGGGAACAAGGAACAGTACGTGACCTTCCCCGCGACGACGAAGCGCGTCATCGCTCTTGCAGGCCTGCGCTCCCTCGCCCCGGGTAAGTCGGACATGGCCCTGTCCGACATCAAGCTCCTGCCCTGCGACGCCGACGGTAACGCGATCACCTCCTACGGCGGTGACGAAGGCGGCGTCAACAACGACGCGGTCCGCCCCGTCGTTCCTCACCCGGAGGCTCCCGAGCAGGGATCGGGCGCGTCCGACCTCGTCGTTGACTTCGTCATCGACCAGCTGCCCTACGGCGAACCCAGCAAGCCCGTGGACTTCGCCCCCAGCACCCACACCTACACGGCCACCGGCTACTACCATGCCACGACCGTCTCTGCGCGCCTCCGCGCGGTCGAGGGCGCCGCCGTCACCATCAACGGCGTAACCCCCGACGCCGCCGGACGCGTGTCCAACCTCGACCTCGCCACCGGCCTGAACGTCATCACCGCGACCGTATCCAAGGACGGCAAGGAAGCCACCTACGTCGTCAACATCACCAAGGTGGAGACCGATTTCCGCGGCAACGTGCTCGTGCCCGCCACGGCCTCGGCGAACGGCGGCACCGAGGCCGACAACGCGGCCCTGACCGACCTCGACCCTACAACGACGTGGACCTCCGATCCGCTCGTTCGTGCCAGCGACTGGTCGAGCAACGTCACCGGTATCGAGCTGCACCTGGGCGAAGCCCGCTACGTGCACCGCGTCAACGGATGGGGCACCCCGACCCTGCCCGCTGGCGCGCAAGGATGGCACGGCGGTAACTCCGTGGCCATCGCTGTCCAGGAGGCCGACGGCGGCCCGTGGACGACCATCGTCACCCACGGCTCGCTCACGCGCGACGCGCGCGGCCTGTGGTACTGGGACTTCAACGCCTACCACCTCGCCACAAACATCCGCATCTGGATGAACGACGAGACCGAGCCCCAGACACCGCAGAATATTGCCACCGCCGTGACCTTCAACGACATTGAGGTGTGGGGTCTGCCTGCTGGTCAGACCCCCGTCGCCCCTGAAGTCGACAACTCCATGTACGAGCGATACTCCGGCTTCAATCCCGGGGAGAGCACGTGGGGTGTCAACCGCGCCCAGGCCCTCGCACTACAGTACGGCGTCATGATGCCCGCGTGGGTTCCCTCCGAGGGCTACGGTCGCGGTGGCTTCGACGCCAATGAGCGTGACCTCACGGGTGGCGCGTTCCCGATGTTCTACGACCTGCCCATGTTCAACACCCCGATGATGGAGTCCCTAGGCAAGGGGGCGCCGTGGGCCCTCGCCAAGGCCCCCACCGGCAAGAACAGCATGTGCAATGCGGGCAAGCCACACGACTTCATGAACGAGTACATGGCGCCTTACGCGTCCACGCTCGTCGACATCCAGTACGGCGACGAGGGCGGATTCAACCGCGGCGAATCCGAGTGCTTCAAGAACTGGTTCGCCTGGTCGAAGCAGAATATCCCCGGTGCGGTCGTCCACGCCAACTCCTGGGACGACCCGTCCTGGTACCGCGACGCAAACTTGAGCTACTACGTCGAGAATGCCAAGCCTGACCTACTCAGCTGGGACAAGTACTACTGGGGAGCCAACGGCGGCCCGGCTCCGAGCAACGTCGTTATGGACCTGCTCAACACCAACACGTGGAAGAAACAGCGCGAATACGGCCTCAAGGGCCTTACCGGTGACGGCTCCAGCCCAATCCTGTACGGCCAGTACCTGGACTACAACTGGGATGCGAACGTGTCTGCCTCCGAAAAGTCGATCGTCCCGTCCCTGGGCCTGGCGACCGGCCAGAAGTGGTTCGGCCTGTTCCGCATGGAGTACAACGGCTACGACCGCTCCTCGATCATCGACCATGATGGTGCGCCGACGCGCTCGTTCTACGAGTTCTCCACCATCTTCGGCAACGTCAGCTACATCGGTAACTACACGAAGGCTATGAACTCCACGTTCATCGCCTACAAGCCTGGCCAGTACGCGGCCCGTTCCGATACCCCGACGCTGAGCGGCTACACCTACGGTAACTTCGCCTCCGGCGACGAGGCTACAGCCGCCAACGAAGCCGTCGGCCTGGTTGACATGTCGGTGTCCAACGTCGGCTCCGTCAACGACGGCCTGCCCGGCGACGTTGTTGTCGGCTACTTCGAGCAGCTGAAGGGCCTGGAGAGCGCCAAGTCCGCCGAGATCTTCGGCGACTCCACGACGGCCCCCACGGGCTTCATGGTTGTCAACGCTCTGACCGGCCAGACCCGCTACCCGTCCTACCTGCTCGACCCGCGCACAGACAACGGTTCGTTGGCCGAGACCGCTCAGGATATTACCCTGACTGTCAAGAAGCCGAGCGCGGACGCGCACCTGATGCTCGTCAACCCCGCCGACAAGACGACGCAGGAAGTCGAACTCGGCGACGGTGAGACCTCGCAGGTCGTGCTGACGGCCGTCGGCGGCGGCGACTCGCGCTTCCTGTACTGGGTGACCCTCGACAATCCGACCCCGGATTCGACCCCGGATTCGACACCGGATTCGACACCGGATCCGACACCGGATCCCTCACCCGAGCCGAACCCTTCCGTGGATCCGACCCCCACCCCAGACCCGACCGTGGATTCCACCCCGGCACCCCGGCCGACCCCGGATCCCACGCCCCAGCCTCGCACAGGCCAGTGGAAGTCCGGCTACTTTGGCTGGTGGTACGCCTACTCTGACGGCACATACGCCGCGAACGAGACCCTGGTCATCGATGGCCTCACGTACCGCTTCGACGCGAGCGGCTACCTGAAGACGGGCTGGGTTCACGAGGCTGGACACTGGTACTACCACGGTACCTCCGGAGCCCAGCAGGTTGGCTGGGTGAAGGATCGCGGCTCCTGGTACCACTTCGGCACCAGTGGTGCGATGACGACCGGCTGGTATCAGGAAGGACCCACCTGGTTCTACCTGCGAGGCAGCGGCTCCATGGCCACCGGCTGGGAGCTGATCGGCTGGACCTGGTACCACTTCGCGCCCTCGGGCGCGTGGATCGGCTAACAGAGTTGCCGCGTGAATGACGAGGCCATGGCCGGGTGTTCCGGCTGTGGCCTCGTCCGCGTGGGGGAGGGTCAGTCCTTGCGAATCGCCAGGGACTCGACGCGGTGGTCGGCACCCTTCGTGAAAATGAGGGTGGCGCGCTCGCGGGTGGGCTGGATGTTTTCGCGTAGGTTCGGCAGGTTGATCGCGTTCCACACCATGTGTGCGGTGGAGACGGCCTCGGTGTCGGTCAAGGACGCGTAGGTCTTGAAGAATGAGTCCTCGCGGGTGAACGCTGTCGCGCGCAGCTTGAGGAAACGCTCGACGTACCACTGCTCAATATGTTTCTCGTCGGCGTCGACGTAGATGGAGAAGTCGAAGTAATCGGAGACGGCGACGGAAATGGAGCCGGGCGCGGAGCGTGGGGGCTGGAGGACGTTGAGGCCTTCGACGATGAGGATGTCGGGGCGGTCCACGTCGATGTAGGTGTCTGGAACGATGTCGTAGGTGACGTGGGAGTAGACGGGGGCCTTCGCGTGGGGGTTGCCGGCTTTGACGGACGCGAGGAAGGAGATGAGGGCCGTGCGGTCGTAGGATTCGGGGAATCCTTTGCGGGCGATGAGGGAGCGCTCCTGCAGGATGCGGTTCGGGTAGAGGAAGCCGTCCGTGGTCACCAGGTCTACGCGGGGCGTGGAGTCCCAGCGTGAGAGCAGGAGCTGGAGGAGTCGGGCGACGGTGGACTTGCCGACGGCGACCGACCCGGCGACGCCGATGACGAAGGGCGTCGAGTGGGCGTCGGATTCGCCTAGGAATGCGTGGCGCTCAGCGGAGATGCGCCGACGCCCGTCGATGTAGAGCTGGAGGAGGGCCGACAGGGGCCGGTAAATCGTGTCGACCTCGGTCATGTCGATGGGGTCGCCTAGCGACGCGATCTGGTCGATGTCCTCCTGGGTGAGCGGCAGGGGAGTACGGTCGGCCAGGGCATCCCACTCGTGACGGTCGAAGCGCGCGTAGGGGCTGGGGTTGGCCCGCCATCCCACGTTCGGGGCCGTTCCCGACGAGGCCGTGGATGGGGTGGGCGCGGAAGCGTCAGTGGTGCTCACGGGGTTATTGTCCCTCACATAGGGTCCTCTTGCGCCCCGTGTTCACCTGACGTACGCCACGTGAATCGACATACGTTCAGTGTGCCGGAACGGGATCGATGTGTTGGAATTAGTGGCATGTGCGGAATTGTTGGACATATTGGATGTAAGGCTTCCCAGCGCAGCCGCGAGGTGATCCTCGGCGGTCTGGCGCGCCTGGAGTACCGTGGCTACGACTCGGCGGGCATCGCCCTGACCGGTGCGGATGGCCTCTACGTGCGCCGCGCGGTCGGCAAGCTCGTGAACCTCGTGGAAGAAATCGACGCGGATAGCCCTGCCGACGCTGTCGCCGGCATCGGGCACACCCGCTGGGCGACCCACGGGCGCCCCACGGTCGCGAACGCCCACCCCCACACGAGCCCCGACGGTCGTTTCTCGCTCGTGCACAACGGCATCATCGAAAACGCGGACACCCTGCGCGCCGCCCTTATCGCCGATGGTGAGACCTTCGCCTCCGAGACGGACACCGAGGTGGTCGTCCACCTGCTGGCGCGCGCCTACGACCAGGCCACCCCGGCCTCGTACACGGGAGCGGTCGCCGGACTGACCGGGACCGACGAAGAGGTCGCGCGCCGACTGGTCGTCGCCATGCGCGCCGTCACCGCCCAGCTTCACGGCACCTTCACTCTCCTGGTTGTCTCCACCCAGTCCCCAAACGTTATCGTCGCGGCCCGCCGTTCCTCCCCGCTGGTCATCGGCCTGGGCGAGGGCGAGAACTTCCTGGGGTCGGACGTGCTGGCCTTCGTCGAGCACACGAACCGTGCCGTTGAGATCGATCAGGACCAGGTCGTCGTCGTCTCGGCGACCGACGTGACCGTCATCGACCCCGACGGCATGCCCGTTGCTCTCAAGGAGTACAAGGTTGACTTCTCCTCCGACCGCGCCACCAAGAATGGCTGGCCGACCTACATGGAGAAGGAAATCCACGAGCAGCCCGACGCTGTGGGTGCGACCCTGGCTGACCGCATCGACTCCTTCGGTCACCTGGCCCTGGACGAGGTTCGCATCCCCGAGTCCGTCCTGCGCTCCGTCGACAAGGTCATCATGATCGGCTGCGGCACCGCCTCCTACGCTGGCCAGGTCGCGCGCTACGCGATCGAGCACTGGTGTCGTATCCCCGTCGAGGTCGAGCTTTCCAGCGAGTTCCGCTACCGCGACCCCGTCGTCGGTGAGAAGACCCTGGTCGTCGCCATCTCCCAGAGCGGCGAAACCATGGACACGATCCAGGCGATCCGCCACGCGCGCGAGCAGGGCGCGAAGGTCGTTGCCATCGTGAATACGCCCGGCTCGACCATCTCGCGCGAGTCCGACGCCGTGATCCTCACCCACGCCGGCCCCGAGATCGCGGTCGCCTCCACCAAGGCCTTCACCGCACAGGTCGCCGCCTGCTACATCCTGGGCCTGTACCTGGCGCAGGTGCGCGGAAACAAGTACGCCGACGAGATCGCCGACTACATGGAGAAGCTCACGCGAGTCCCCGAGGCCATCGCCCGCGTCCTCGAGAACGGCGAGACGGTCCGCCAGTTCGCCCGAACCATGCAGGACGCGACCTCGGTCATCTACCTGGGGCGTCACGTCGGCTTCCCCGTCGCCCTCGAAGGCGCGCTCAAGCTCAAGGAAATCTGCTACATCCACGCCGAGGGCTTCGCCGCTGGCGAGCTCAAGCACGGCCCCATCGCTCTGGTGGACGAGGGGCAGCCGGTCATCGTCATCGTGCCGACCCCGCGCCGTCCCGAGCTGCACGGCAAGGTCCTGGCCAACATCGCCGAGGTCCGCGCCCGCGGTGCCCGCACGATCGTCGTCGCAGAGGAAGGAGACACCTCCGTCGACGAGTTCGCCGAGGTCGTCTTCCGCGTGCCCCCCGTGCCGACCCTGTACGCGCCGCTCCTGACCGTCGTGCCGCTGCAAATCTTTGCCTGCGAACTCGCCACCGTCAAGGGGCTGGACGTCGACCAGCCGCGCAACCTGGCCAAGTCCGTGACGGTGGAGTAATCCACCTGCGCGGGGCGCATGCCCCGTGAACGTTCCCGGGCCTCGTTCCTCATTTGGGACGAGGCCCGGGCCGCTTTTACGGAGCGGTGTCAGCTTCCTCATGCTCGGGGGCGACTGTGGGTTCCCCTTGCGTGTTGTGCGAGGCAAGCCGTCGACGGCATGTGCGCTCACAATTCAATACCATCCGGCTACCATGGAGGTCATGAGTGTCGCAGATAATTCCTCCAGGTCGAATGCGTGTCTCGACCTGCCTGCGGACTTCTATTGGTATGGCGGCGGTAATGGAACGGCTCAAGAGCACATCAGCTTAGCTGTGGAGGCTCTCATGGGAGCCATCTCGGCCCCGGCGAATCGCCGCTTGCATCCCTACCAGGAGAAGCTGAACCGCGCTTTATTCAGAAAACGTCTTGAAAAAGCTGCTCAAGGCAAGCTTCGGCCACCGAGAGAACTAAAATCCTTGCGTGGCGGTGCTACTCTCTTCGAAATCCGCTGGCGGGACATTCGGGTTCACGAAGTTAATCGCTTAGGGATTGGGGTCGAGGTCCGCCTTATCCACGCTCAGCCTGAGCAGCTTGACCGTTGCATACTGGGCCTCCATGCTCATGAGAAGGTGATCATCAAGGGCAACCCGGCTGCGACCAAGGCCGCGCAAGACGCTCAGATCACCATTGCCGAGCGCCTCCTCATCTCCGGATATCGCACATGCTGGGGTGTCGAGCGGCGCACACAACATGACTGAAGTTTGCATAACGTCATCTCACACTTATATAGTTTAATCTATGACTTCAGTGAGTGATGAGATCCTTGAGCGCCGCGCAGATCTGCTGGTCGATGCGAAGGATCGCCTTCTCGAGGATTTGGTAAGCTTCCGCAAGGAGCATAAGCTTAGCCAGCGGACTGTCGCCGAGCGCATGGGTGTCAGTCAGCCGACGGTCGCTGCGTTTGAACGCTATGACGCTAACCCGACTGTGTCGTCCATTATCCGTTACGCGATGGCCGTCGATGCGCTCATCGACATCAAGGTTGTCGATGACTGTGGTGAGGGCGTGCCCGCTACGTGGCAGATGACCGGAGCCGCCAAGGCAACTGTCCGTGTTCCGGCGACACCGCGTAAGGCACAGGTAATCGCCGACGGCTGGACCATTACCCAGGAGCCAGCTCATGTCTGACGTACCGCTCTTGACAACCGCCGACGAGATGCTCAGGATTGTGGAACTCCAGCTGGCAGCTATCCGCTTTGACCACCTGTCGATTGACCTCATTGACAATGCTCCGCAGGCAGGTGTTGATCGTGAAGACAGCGAGTCGACGCCGATCGAGATTACCTGCAATCTCGGGACTCGGCAGGAAGGAAAAGAGTTCGGAACTCGGTTTAAATTCCAGATCACGGCTCCTCAGTGGCAGGCCGTTATCGCGGTCATTACCGATTATGAAGGCTGCCAGGAGTTTGCTCTCTCCCCTGAAGCCCCTGCAGACTTTGCATCGAGAGTCGCGCTTATGGCGGCGTTTCCTTATGCTCGTGAAGCCCTCAGTGATCTGACCACGCGGGTTACCGGCACGGCAGTTCTTCTGCCTCTCATTCGCCCCGGCCAAATCACGTTCGCTCCCAACATGTAGTCCAGGCGGTTTTCTTACAAGGGCTGTGCGCGTCTCTCCCGCACCTTGTTCGCCCTATAGTCTGACGTCGGCCGCGGCCCCGTGAACGTTCCCGGGCCTCGTTCCTCATCTGGGACGAGGCCCGGGCCGCTTTTACGGACCGGCGTCAGTTTTACGGAACCGGGGCGTGAGGTGGCGTATAGGAAATGCCATTAGTTGTGAACGCCATCATGAGAGGTGTGTGAAACAGCAGCCAAAACCGCGATGGAGATTGCAGACGAGGGGGAGGGGGCGACTAGCGTTGAAGAGGTGGCGGGAAGCCCGCCACACCATTCAACGCAAACAAGCCCCGGCCTCGTGAAACGGGGCCGCGAACACCCCAGGAGGTGCGCACATGACTCTGTCCACGATCCTCATCGGCATCCTGCCCTCAGTCTTCTTCGGCGTCGCTACGACGCTGATGGGAAAGACCGGTGGCTCAGACCGCCAGCGAGTCATGGGTGCCGTCCTCGGCGGCCTGCTCATGGCCGCCGTCGCCACCCCGTTCCTGCACCCCGCGTGGACACCCCTGAACCTGGGCGTCTCCTTCCTGACCGGTCTGCTCCTCGGCGTCGGCGTGTGCGATCAGCTGCGCTCCTACTCGGTGCTCGGCATGAGCCGCACGATGCCCTTGTCCACCGGCGGCCAGCTGGTCCTCATGTCCCTGGCCGGCATCGCGATCTTCGGCGAGTGGCTCCACGGCGGCGCACTGCCCTACGGCCTCGCCGCCATCGCCGTCCTCATCGTCGGCATCTGGTTCCTCTCCCGCTCCGAGTCCGGCTCCGACGCGGCCTCCCTCGACTGGAAGCGGGGCGCGTTCCTGCTGACCACCTCCACGCTGGGACTCGTGGCCTTCCCGCTTATCATCAAGTACTTCGGCATCCAGCCCGCCGAATTCCTCCTGCCCCAGGCGATTGGCTACACCGTGTACTGCGGTGCCTTCTTCGCGATCCAGGGCCGCGGCGGTGTCGCCCCCGAGGACTCGCTGCGTCACCGCCGCATGTTCCCCTCGATTTTCAACGGCGTCCTGTGGGGCACCGCGATCCTGCTGCTCCAGCTCAACTCCAACAACCTGGGCGCCGGCACCGGCTTCACGCTCTCCCAGCTCGGAATCCTGATCTCCACGCCGCTGGGTATCCTGTGGCTCCACGAAACCCGCACGCGCAAGGAGCTGCGCTGGACCATCATCGGCGTCGCCCTGGTCATCGTGGGCGCGGTCCTGGCGGGTGTCGCCAAGACCCTCGACGTCGCCTAACCGGCGCGTTCACTCCCCCGGAGCCGGGGGAGTGAAGAGCTGGGCGAGCTGGCCCCACAGGACCGTCTGTCGAACAGGTTCCATCGGGGGCTGGCCCCCGGCGCTCGTCCCCGTCCCGAGCTGCCTACGGCTCGGCCTCATCGTGAAGGTAGCGCGCGACCGCCGCATCGGTTCCCAGAGGGCGCGCGACTGCCGTGAAACCGGAGGATCCCAGGACCGCAGTCCCTCCCAGGCCTCGGCGCAGGGCTTCGTGCCCGCGAGCGCCGTCGGGAAGCGCGCGGAGGCGCGCGAAGACGTGGGACAATGAAGACATGTTGACATGTGACGGCCCCGCCCTGACGTTCCCGCAGGCGCGCTCAATCGAAGAGCGCTTTGTCCGTGAGGCTGCGGAGATCGATGATCCGGATCTGTATATGCGCCAGGTCGGCGACGCGGTCGCGCAGCGCGTTGCCCGCCTCGTCGGTGACACGTCCCCTCTGTTGACCGAACCTCACGAACCCGTCATCCCCGGCCCGCGGGCGGACGTCGTTGCCTTCGTCGGAGGCGGCGACAACGGAGGCGATGCCCTGTACGCATGCGCGACCCTCGCTGACATGGGCATCAGCGTGGCGGCGATCCTGCTGAAGCGCAAGCGCCACTCTCGCGCGCTGCGCGCCGCCACAGCATCCGGGGTCACCATCGTGGACCTCAAGGGGGACTCAATCACCACAGTTTTTGATTCCCCCCAGCTCTCCCTGGTGGCATTCGCGACAGTGTGGATCGACGGCATCGTTGGCATCGGCGGCAAGGGGGCCCTCAAGGGGAACCTCGCGGAGGCCGTTGAGCAGCTCAACGATTTCTCATTCCTCACCCGCCCTGCGGTTGTCTCGATTGATGTGCCCTCGGGCCTGACCGACGACGAGGGGAGCGTGACGGGTGCCGTCATGCGTGCCACGCACACGATGGCCGTGGGCAGCTTCAAACGCGCCCAAATCCTGCCGCCCGCCGCGCAGTATTGTGGTGCCTTGGAACTCATCGAGATGAAGTGGACCGGACTCGTTGGCCAGACGCCCGCTGACACGGAGGAAACGAGCGGCGAGGTCCCGGTGTACTTTTACGAGGGAACCGGCGGCAGTCGGTTCGTCCAAGTCCCGGCCTTCGACGACGACAAGTACGCGCGCGGTGTCGTCGGCCTCGTCGCGGGATCCGACACCTACCCAGGTGCTGGCCTGCTCGCCACGCGAGGGGCCCTGGCATCGGGCGTCGGCATGGTGCGACTTAACTCGACCCGCCGCGTCCAGGACCTGGTCTTGGCCGCCGAACCGGGCGTCGTCATGGTGGGCGGGCGCATTCAGGCAGCCCTCATCGGGCCAGGTCTGGACGAGGAGCGCCGCGAGGATGCGCTCGAACTCGCGCAATTCTGTGGCCAGTCCGGCGTGCCGCTCGTCATCGACGCCTGGGCCCTCGACCTCATTCCGGAGCTGGCGGACACCATCAACCCTGAGACCACCGTCCTCACCCCGCACCACGGTGAGGCTGCGCGGCTGCTGACGAGGCTCGGCACGCCGACGAAGCGGGATGAGGTCGCCGCAGCCCCCCTGCGCTACGCGAATCTCCTCCACGATGCCACGGGCTGCCACGTCGTCCTCAAGGGCTCTGTCACCGTTGTGCGGTCCTTCGAATACGCGGACAAGCTCCGTGATCAGGCGCTGCTTGCCAGCTTCATCAACCCGGAGTTGGGCTTCCCCGACCTGGACAACATGGAGCAGACAAGCGCCCGCTGCGACTCCACGCTGGTTGCGCCGACCACCACGTCGTGGGCAGGCACAGCGGGCAGCGGCGACGTCCTGGCCGGCCTGATCGCCGGTATCCTCGCCCGCCCCGTCAGGGACGAGCACGCGCTGCCCGGACCCGACGGAAAACCACAGGCCGTGACGCCCGAACGACTGGTGTCGGCCGTGTGGCTCCACGGTCGCGCGGCGAAGTTGGCCACGGATCGGTACAACGGTCGCGCCCCCATCCAGGCGCGCGACATCGCTGACGCAATCCCGGAGGTCCTCGCCGCCTTCGACTCCTGAGATGGAAGAGTGTAGGCGCAGCCGCACGGCGCGCTCGGGCCTGCGTGAGATAATAGGGGAGTGACTTTCACGAACGAACACGGTCAAGGACGGGATTACCCGTCACGCGCGGTCGTCGACCTGGCCGCTATCCGTCATAACCTGGGCGTCCTGCGCGCCGCCGCCCCCGACGCGCTCCAGCTCGCGACCGTCAAGGCCAACGCCTACGGCCACGGCCTGGTCCCCGTCGCGCTCGCGGTCCTGGAGGGCGGTGCCGACTGGCTGGGGGTCGCGCAGCTGGCCGAAGCGTTCACGCTGCGCAAAGGCCTCGACGAGGCCGGGGTTGCGCGCGCCGACGCCCCTCTCCTCGCGTGGATTTCCACCTCCTCCTCCGACTTCGCTGCGGCCATCGAGTCCGATATTGACGTGTCCGTGTCCTGGACGTGGGTGCTCGCTGACATCTGCGCCGCCGCCCGGCAGGTGGGTCGCCCCGCGCGCGTCCACGTCAAGATTGATACCGGCATGTCCCGCGCGGGTTCGACCCTGGCGGACCTGCCCGCCCTGGCCTCGGCCCTGCGCATGGCGGTCGACGAGGGACTCGTCGACGCCGTGGGCGCGTGGAGCCATATGTCGCGCGCCGACGACCCCACCGAGGCGGGCAACGCATCGACCGCAAACCACGTGCGCATCTTCGAGGAGGGCCTGGCAATCCTGGCCGACGCGGGTATCACGCCGCGCATCCGTCACCTGGCCGCCACCTCCGGAATCCTATGGCACCCCGAGACGCACTACGACATGGGCCGCGCGGGCATCGGCCTGTATGGTCTGAGTCCCGACCCCGCCGTCGCGTCCTCGTCTGAACTCGGCCTGGTTCCCGCCCTGACGCTGACCGCGCCCCTCACCTCGGTCAAGGTGATCGAGGAGGGGACCCCGGCCTCGTACGGGGGAACGTGGATCGCACCCACACGCCGGTGGATCGGTCTGGTCCCCCTCGGCTACGGCGACGGCATCCTGCGCGCCGCCTCCAACCGCGCCCGTGTCACCGTCCACACCGCTTCCGGTCCTCTCGACGCGCCCCAGATCGGGCGCGTGTGCATGGACCAATTCATGATCGATCTGGGGCCTGCTGACGGCGAGGCAGGCACGCCGACCGCGCGCAGCGGACAGGCACCCGCAGCAGTCGGTGACCTCGCCGTGCTCTTCGGCGCTGACCCATCCCCTATGGCCGACGACTGGGCGCGCGCCGCGAACACCATCAACTACGAAATCGTCACCAACCTGGGCGCACACATCCCGCGCGCCTACATCGGTGATGTCGACGCGACTGACGGGACCCCCTCATGACCCAGCCCATCGCCTCCTACGCCGTCGAAACCAACGACGCTGACCAGACCCGCGCGCTGGGTGAGGACCTCGGTCGCGTCCTGGCCGCCGGCGACCTCGTCATGCTGTCCGGCGGACTCGGTGCCGGCAAGACTACCCTCACGCAGGGTATCGGTGTGGGCATGGGCGTACGTGGCCGCGTCGCCTCCCCGACATTCATCGTCGCCCGCGTCCACCCGAACCTCGGCGGTGGCCCCGACCTCATCCATGCGGACGCCTACCGCATTACCGACCTCAACGACCTGGAGACCCTCGACCTGGACTCCTCCCTCGACGAGGCCGTCACCGTCGTCGAATGGGGCGACGGCAAGACCGAAGCCATGAGTGAGGAGCGCCTCGCCATCGAGGTACGGCGCGCCTCGGGAGGGCAGGCGCAGCGCGACGGGGACGTCATCGACCTGGAACACATGGACGACGGCCGCCGCCGCATCGTCCTGCGCGCCCACGGGCACCGCTGGGAAGGCGTCCTCGAGGACATCGTCGCCGCCCACGGAGGAACGCGCATCGACCAGGACGCCCCTGAGGGCGACGAGTCCGCGACCGACGAGTAGGATCACACCGTGCGAGAGATAGCCCTGGACACCCAAGCAGCCACCGTCGTCGCGATCATCGACAACGGTCGGGTCATTGGCCGCGCCCACAACGACTCCGGGCGACACCACGCCGAATCCATCACGCCGCTCGTCCGCGAGGCCCTCGGTGATGCCGGCCTGCCCTCCACCCTGGCCGATGCTGGGATTGATCGCGTGCTTGTGGGCACCGGGCCCGCCCCCTTCACCGGGCTGCGCTCCGGCCTCGTCTCCGCGCGCGTCCTCGCCCGGGTCGCAAGCGTGCCCGCCTACGGCGTCTCTGCCCTTGACGTCATCGCCCGCCAGGGCCTCGACCTGCTCGCCCCCGACACCCGCGTCTACGCGATCGCCGACGCGCGTCGCCGCGAACTCTACTGGGGGGCCTTTGTGGCTGCTGGACCCGACGACGTCGCCCTTGAAGGACGCCTCGAAGTCGGGGACGTCTCCTCCCTGCTTGGCGCTATGCGACAAGCCCCCGGCCTCGTTGTCGCCGGAGCACCCGTCCCCGCGCACTCCGCGTCCGCTCTCGCGCGCGCCGACCTCGGCCCCCAGGTCGAGCTGGACCCCGCCGTCATGAGCCGCATCGTCGCCACGCGCCTGGCCCGCGGCGAGGACGAGCGACTGCGCACCGACCCCCTCTACCTGCGCCGCCCCGACATTCACGGCCAGCCCACCGCGCGCCTATGACTCCCCAGCTGCGCGTCGCGGGTCCCGGCGACCTCGACCTTGTCACTGCCCTCGAGGCCGAGGTCTTTTCAGAAGACCCGTGGACGCCCTTCATGATCGCCGAGGAACTCTCCTCCCCGGCCTCGCGCTACTGGATCGCGACGGATGGTTCCGGCGACGTCATCGGCTACGGCGGTGCCAAGGTCGTCGGTGACCAAGCCGACGTCATGACGATCGGCGTGCGCGCCCACGCGCGGGGTGCAGGCGTCGGAGCAGCCATCCTTGACGCGCTTATGGCCTGGTCCCACGAGGCCGGGGCACGTGAGATCTTCCTCGACGTGCGTCCCTCCAACGAGGGTGCCATCGCGCTTTACAAGTCGCGTGGATTCGTCGAGATCGGGCGCAGGCCACGCTATTTCCGCAACCCCGTCGAAGAGGCAGTCGAGATGAGGGCGCCCCTGATCTGAGGAGATGCGACGACCACCACCAAATAGGTACGGTCGGTGTATCAAAATTCGTGCTTTCAGACCCCTGTTTATGAGGTAGGTGTTTTCATTGCAATTGTGGGTCAAGGAGCGTGGAAAAACCGCGGAAAACAGCCGAAAATGACACCGTGTTGACAAGAGCGGCGCATCGCCTCGTGCCATAGTCCTACGAGGCGGACGAAAAGCGTCGATATGCTCAATCCATGGCCACTCAAAATGTCGCAACGAAGAAGCGCCGCGCGTGGACCACCAGCGTCTTTATTAAGCAGCTGATGGCCGTCTCGGGCTTCGTTTTCGTTTTCTTCTTGCTGTTCCACTCTTACGGCAACCTCAAGATGTTCCTGGGCGCGCAGGTTTACAACGACTACGCGCACTGGCTGCATGAAGAGGCTTTCGTGCCGATCTTCCCGCACGGCGGATTCATCTGGGTCTTCCGCGCCGCCATGGCGCTGATGCTCATCATCCACCTGTGGGCCGCCGCCTACACCTGGAAGCGTTCGCGTCGCGCTCGCTCCACCCGCTACGTCGTGAAGAAGTCCGTCACGGACTCCTACGCGGCCCGCACCATGCGTATGAGCGGTGTCCTTATCCTGCTGATCCTGATCTTCCACATCGCTCACTTCACCACTGTGAGCCTGCCCGCGAAGGTCGCCAATTTCGGCGCTGACGTCGCCACTCCTTACGACCGCATGATCGCGTCCTTCCAGTCGCCGGTCCTCGTGATCCTCTACGCCGTGTTCGTCGGCTGCGCGTGCATCCACGTCTCTCACGGCTTCTGGTCCATGTTCCAGTCGCTCGGCTGGGTGCGTCCTGCCACCCGCAAGCCTCTGGTTGTCCTCTCGGGCCTGGTCGGTCTGGTCATCTTCGTGATGTTCATGGCCCCGCCCGTCGCCATCGTCACCGGCTTGATCCACTGAGGAAGGGCACGCAATCATGACTGATAAACTCATCCACGGCCTCTACCGTGAAGGCGAGAAGATCGCCGACACGAAGGCTCCCCACGACGTCCCGATCTCCGAGCGCTGGGCACGCCGTCAGTTCGAGGCAGCCCTCGTGAACCCGGCGAACCGCCGTAAGCTGCGCGTCATCATCGTCGGTTCCGGCCTGGCGGGTGGCGCTGCTGCCGCCTCGCTTGGCGAGATGGGCTACAACGTCGACTGCTTCTTCTACCAGGACTCCGCCCGCCGCGCGCACTCCATTGCCGCACAGGGTGGTATCAACGCCGCGAAGAACTACCGCAACGACAACGACTCCGTCTACCGTCTCTTCTACGACACGGTTAAGGGTGGTGACTACCGCGCCCGCGAGGACAACGTCTATCGCCTCGCCGAGGTCAGCGCCAACATCATCGATCAGTGCGTCGCGCAGGGCGTCCCCTTCGCCCGCGAGTATGGTGGCCTCCTCGACAACCGCTCCTTCGGTGGTGTCCAGGTGTCCCGTACGTTCTACGCGCGTGGCCAGACAGGTCAGCAGCTCCTGATCGGGGCCTACCAGGCGCTGGAGCGTCAGGTCGCTGCGGGTACCGTCACCGAGCACTCGCGTCACGAGATGGTCGAACTCATCGTCGACGAGGGCAAGGCACGCGGCATCATCGCCCGCGACATGTCCACCGGCAAGCTCGAGACCTTCATCGCTGACGCGGTGGTCCTGGCGACCGGCGGCTACGGCAACGTGTTCTTCCTGTCCACCAACGCGATGGGCTGCAACGGTACTGCCATCTGGCGCGCGTACCGCAAGGGTGCCTACTTCGGTAACCCCCGCTTCACGCAGATCCACCCCACGTGCATTCCTCAGCACGGCGACCAGCAGTCGAAGCTGACCCTCATGTCGGAGTCGCTGCGTAACGATGGCCGCATCTGGGTACCCAAGCGCGCAGAGGACTGCGAGAAGGACCCGCGTGACATTCCCGAAGAGGATCGCGACTACTACCTGGAGCGCATCTACCCCTCCTTCGGTAACCTCGTGCCCCGCGACATCGCGTCGCGTCAGGCCAAGAACATGTGCGACGAAGGCCGCGGCGTTGGCCCGAAGATCGACGGCGTCGCCCGCGGCGTCTACCTCGACTTTTCCGAGGCCATCTCCCGTATGGGCAAGGCGGCCGTCTCCGCCAAGTACGGCAACCTCTTCGACATGTACGAGCGCATCACGGGCGACAACCCCTACGAGGTGCCGATGCGCATCTACCCGGCCGTCCACTACACCATGGGTGGCCTGTGGGTTGACTACGACCTTGAGTCGAACCTGCCCGGTCTGTACGTGGCCGGCGAAGCGAACTTCTCCGACCACGGCGCAAACCGTCTGGGTGCCTCGGCGCTTATGCAGGGCCTGTCAGACGGCTACTTCGTCCTGCCCAACACGATCAATGACTACCTGGCGCACTGCTTCCACCTGCCCAAGCTGGACGAGAACTCGCCGTCCGTCAAGGAAGCTCTCGAGTCGGCTCAGGGACGCATCGATACCCTCATGTCGATCAATGGCACCCGTTCCGTGGACTCGTTCCACAAGGAACTGGGCAAGATCATGTGGGAGTACTGCGGCATGGAGCGCACCGAGGCCGGTCTGAAGAAGGCCATCGGTATGATCCGCGAGCTGCGCGCCGACTACTGGAAGAACGTTCGCGTTCCCGGCAAGTCGATCGGCGAACTCAACCAGTCCCTCGAGAAGGCCGGCCGAGTGGCCGACTTCATGGAGCTGGGTGAGCTCATGTGCATCGATGCGCTGCACCGCGAAGAGTCGTGCGGTGGCCACTTCCGCGCGGAGTCTCAGACTCCCGAGGGTGAGGCCCTGCGGCACGACGACAAGTTCCTGTACGTGGCGGCCTGGGAGTTTGCCGGTGACGGCGAGCCCCCGATCCTCCACAAGGAAGACCTGATTTACAACGATATCGAGCTGAAGCAGCGGAGCTACAAGTGAACCTGACACTGAGGATCTGGCGCCAAAACGGTCCCGAAGACAAGGGCGCAATTCATGAATACCAGGTGAAGGGAATCTCGGAAGAGTCCTCGTTCCTGGAGATGCTCGACGTCCTGAACGAAGAGCTCTTCGCACGTGGCGAGGAACCCATCGCCTTCGACTCCGACTGCCGCGAGGGCATCTGTGGTCAGTGTGGCATCGTCATCAACGGTATCGCTCACGGCCCGGAGGTCACCACGACCTGCCAGCTGCACATGCGTTCCTTCCACGATGGCGACGTCATTACGATCGAGCCGTGGCGCGCGTCGGGCTTCCCGATCATCAAGGACCTGGTGGTGAACCGCTCCGCCCTGGATCGCATCATCCAGGCCGGCGGCTACATCTCCGTGAACACGGGTGCGGCCCCCGACGCGCACGCGACCCCTGTTCCGAAGCAGGACGCGGATCGCGCGTTCGAAGCTGCCGCCTGCATCGGCTGTGGTGCGTGCGTGGCTGCTTGCCCGAACGCCTCCGCGATGCTCTTCACTTCCGCGAAGGTCACGCACCTCGGCCTGCTCCCGCAGGGCAAGCCCGAGAACTACAAGCGTGTCGTGAACATGCTCAACCAGATGGACGAGGAGGGCTTCGGCTCCTGCTCGAACATCGGCGAGTGCGCGGCGGTCTGCCCCAAGCAGATCCCGCTTGACGTGATCGCAAACCTGAACCGCCAGCTCGGAAAGGCCGCCTTCAAGGGCGTCTGATCCGCATGAGTGGCCTTGGGCCCGGCGCACTAACGTGCGCCGGGCCCTTTTGCGTTCTCCACCTCCGGCGGGTCCCTTTTTGAGTGCTCGCGGACATTGTGATCTGAGGCGTATCATGGAGATATCATCGGGCTCAGAGAGGAGCTTGCCATGCAATTTGACGAGACCGGACCGAACACGCACACGCGCCGTTACTGGGTCAGTGCAACGGTTGCAATTGGCGCAATGGTTGTTTTTGCGATCCTGTCGATCCTTCTGCTCCTGGGGGTTGTTTTCGGCTCCCCAGCAGTCAAGCCCGTCGCCGATTCGCTTGTCCCGTGGTCCCTGCTGGTGTTCGCCATCGCTGGCGTCGCGATGATCGTCGCTAACAAGCGGTCCGGACAGGATTGAGACTCCGACGGTTCACTACATGACGCACGCCCGCCCCTGCGGGCGGCGTCACCGTGCGTGCAGACTTAGACTAGAGGGCGTGAATAACCCCCTGGTCCTTGGTATTGAGTCAACGTGCGACGAGACGGGCGTCGGCCTGGTGCGCGGCACGCAGCTGCTAGTTGATCGCACGGCTACGTCGATGGACGAGTATGCCCGCTACGGCGGTATCATCCCGGAGATTGCGTCGCGCGCGCACCTGGAGTCGTTCCTGCCGACGCTCGACGCCGCCTTCGACGAGGCTGGGGTGACCCTGGCGGACGTGGATGCAATCGCAGTCGCTGCGGGTCCTGGTCTGGTCGGTTCGCTGACGGTGGGTATCTGCGCCGCCAAGGCCCTGGCCTCGTCCCTGGGCAAGCCGCTGTACGGCGTGAACCACGTGATTGGCCATCTGGCCGTCGACAAGCTGGCCGAGGGGCCTCTACCCGAGCATTTCATCGGCTTGGTGGTCTCAGGCGGGCACTCGAACATCCTGGAGATCCGCAATATCGCGACCGACGTCGTGGAGCTGGGCGGTACCCTGGACGACGCTGCGGGCGAGGCTTTCGATAAGGTCGGGCGTCTCCTCGGTCTGCCCTACCCGGGCGGCCCCCACGTGGACCGCCTGTCCCAGCAGGGCGACCGCGAGGCGATCCGTTTCCCGCGCGGCCTGGCCGCCGGTAAGGACAAGGAACGCCACAAGTACGACTTTTCGTTCTCGGGCCTCAAGACTGCCGTCGCCCGCTACATTGAGGGGACGACCGCGCGCGGCGAGACCGTCAGCAAGGAAAACGTGTGCGCCGCCTTCTCCGAGGCCGTCAACGATTCGCTGACCGCCAAGGCTGTGCGCGCGGCGCTGGACACCGGCTGTGACACGATTGTCGTTGGCGGTGGCTTCTCCGCCAACTCGCGGCTGCGTGCCCTCCTGACGGAGCGAGCCGAGGCCGCGGGCGTGACCGTGCGCATGCCTCCGCTGCGATTCTGCACGGATAACGGTGCTCAGATCGCAGCGATCGGCTCGGAGCTGGTGGCGGCGGGCCTGCCGCCGTCGGACTGGGATTTTTCGCCGGATTCGGGCATGGAGCTGACGACGACCTACGTGCCCCCGCGCGCCTAAGCGGCGTCGCGGGGGAGGGGCCTCAGCGCAGTCCCTCCATGAAGGACTCGGCGACGGAGGACCACGAGGTGTAGAAGCCGCCCGCCATGTTGGCGCACACGCCGATGAAGGCGGCGCAGGCGAGTGCCACCACGCTCAGGCACGCCAGTCGCGCGGCGTAGGTGACGCATGAGGCCACCGGGCGCGGCAGCTCCGCGATGACGCGCGGCATCGGCAGGCGGAAGAAGCGCGAGCGGGATGCGGACGCGTCTGCGTCCCCAGCTAAGACGGCACTCCACGTGCCTGCGAAACGCCAGGTGAGGGTCACGAACGCAGCGGATAACAGGGCCAGCACAGCAAGGCTCACGAGCCCGTTGGGTGCGGTGGGCCGCACCGTGTGCGTGACGTTTGTGGCCGGCACGATGGAGGCGTAGGCTTCGGATGCCCGCGCGGTCGCCGCCGTCGGGGATGATCCCAGCGCGTTCGCGACCTTGTTGGAGGAACCCCACCACGCCAGCATCGTCGGGATGTGCTCCCTCCACAGGGGGCCTGCGTGTCCGCCGGTGGGCGGAATATCGGTCGTCACGGTGTCGGGAGACTTGACTGCCTTGGCCATCTTGACGGCGGCGGGGGCACCGCCGGCCCCGTCGTCTGCGGCGGCCATCGCGTAGATGCGCAGCCCGTCGGGGACCCTCTTGGCCAGCATCGTGGAGAGGGTGTTATCCGCCAGGTACTGGTCGCCGAGATTCGTCATCTGCCCCTCGATTTGCGTGTCATAGCCGGAGAGGGAGGCCGCTGCGCCGAAGGTCTGGGGCGTGCGCATCGCCGTCCACACCGCGCAGTAGGCACCCGCGGAGAAACCGCCGAGCATCCACGCGTCGCGCTTGTCGGAGGTATTGGGGAAATTGTGGCGGACGAACGCGGGGATTTCGTGCGCGGACCACGTGTAGACGGCGGGGCGATCCTCGATATCCGCGCAGTCGTGCGCCTCCTCGTCGACGCTCAGGGACGGGACGACGATGATGGTGGGCGGGATGATCCCGGCGTCGATGGCGTTGTCGAGGGCCTCCTGGACGTGGGCACCCTGCGTGGTGCCGTCGGCCTCGCCCGGGTACCCGTGCAGCAGCTCGATGACCGCGTAGGTCTTGCCGTCGGTGGGGGAGTAGTCGCGTGGTGCGATGACGAAGACGGGCAGTGTGATGCCGCTGATCGGCCCCGTCCACGTGGTGGTGAGCATGCCGTCCTCGGTCCTCGTGAAGGTCGCGTCGAGGCTGGAGGAAGCAATCGGCTGGTCGCCGATTGTGACCTCGCCGCCAGACTCGGCTGCCGGTTCGTCGACGTTGGAAGCGATGAGCGCAGCCAGGTCACCGCTGGTCTTGACGAGGCCGAGAGAGCGGTTGAGGATCAGGGCACCCGTGGCCGTCACGAGGAGGATCGGCACGAGGATGAGGACCGCGCGGCCCAGCCAATGCCTCGTGCGTCGGGGGAAATGCCTGGGTGTCCAGCGCGGCAGGAGGAACGCCCCCGCGAGGAGGGACAGGACCGCGAGCACGGCGACGACCGCGAGGGTGCGTCCCGAGGTCAGGGAAATGGATCCGAGAAGGGACATGGTCACTCCTTCGTGGAGGGGGTTGACGAGGCCGTGGCAGCGCCGCGCTGATCGGTGGTTGTGGGCGTGGCCGGGGCAGGGGACGATGCGGAGGTGCGCTGCGTGGCGCGGGCAGAGCGCAGGTCGCCGACGCCCTTCGCGGCAAGCTTGGCGAGGCCACCGGTGACGGAAGCCAGCAGCGTGAGGGTCTGGGCGGGGGAGACCGAGGGCACGTAGGCGTGCGAGATAGCGAGCCCGACGGTGGCCAGCGAGGCTGGTTCGGGGACGGCCAGGTACAGGGGCTGCGTGCGGGGCTTGAACTTGCGCTTGAAGGCGTGCAGCGAGGTGAAGCCGTAGAGGGGTTCCATAATGGCGGCAAGGGCGTCGGTCAGGGGGCCGAAGGCGGACGTGTCGTCGGCGGAGCGCCTCAGGGGAGCGCCGGAGAGGGACAAGAACTCCAGGCCTTCTTCCTGGGCAGCCAGAGCAGCCTTGCCGATGAGGAATTCGATGGCGGGACGCCAGCCTGTTGCGCGGCGGCGCATGACGTCGAGGGTCAGGCCGACGACCTGGCCGCGGCGGTAGACGGGCAGCCACGAGGTGACGGCGTGGATTGTAGAGTCGGCGTTGATGGCAACGAGGATGCGCGTCTCAGGGATCGCGAGTTCGCGCACGCCGCCGAGTGTAAAGCCCATTTCGGGTAGGGCCTTGTCGGAACTCCACGCCTGCGAGATCACGGTGATCTGGTCTTTCCATCCCTGGGGGCATTCGTCCCAGGTGGTCCAGCGGGCCTCGACGCCTTCACGGGTGGCGTGGTTCATAGCGGTGCGCACGTCCTGGTAGACCTTGCCCTTGAAAGCCAGGCCAGGTAGGTCGAGGAGTGACTCTTCGGCGACCTGCATGATCGTCCAGCCCTCGTCGCGGGCGGCGTAGGCCAGGTCCTCGTGGACGGAATAGAGCGCCGGTGTGAGGCCCGCGGTGGCGGCGAAGGAAGAAAACTCAGCGATTGCCTGGGAGGCCTTGCCTTCCTCGTAGGCCAAGTCGGTGACGGTGAGCGCGACGCCTCCGGCTCCCCGGTAGGCAACCCCGGCCTCGTCGAAGGGGGACACCCACACCTGGTTGCCCTCCCACATGTTCATCCAGCCAAGCGTTCCGCCCCCGTGTGCGCGCAGGAGCGGCGTGAGGTCGTCGAGAGGTGAGGACGCAGGGATGCGAGGCAGAGCGAGGAGAGCGCGCAGCACGAGGGCGAGGGTTCCCGCCCATGCAACGAGGGGCATCCACAGGACGGGGGCCTCAGCCAGGAGAGTCATGGGCACGAGCGATGGCTCGAAGATCGATGCGGTCGCCGTGGGCAGGAGTGCGAGGGCGTAATCGTGGAAAACCTGCAGGGGTGTCGCGTTAGGCGCGTCCGAGATATCTTCACCCGAAGCCAACGAGGAGAAGGGAATGAATGAGTCGCTTGTGAGGAGTCCGAGCACGAGGACCGCCGCCGCGCACACAGCCATGAGGATGAGCCAGCGGCGTGCCAGCGTCGAGGTCGTGGATGGCGCGGCGTGGATCGTGAAGGATCGGCGCATCCACCAGGTGATGGCGCACAGCGCGACATTGAGGAGGACAGGCATCAGCAGCAGAGAAGCAGCCGTCGTCACCTCGGGACGCAGGGGGTCATCCGGCCCGTTCCACGCAAGGAGTTCGACGGTGGTTGACGCCAGCGTCGAAATACCGAGGAGGCCCTGGAGAATGAGGGTGCCGACGTAGGCGACTCGTCGTCCCCTACGCAGTCCGTAGGCGAAGATTAGCTGGAGGGTGACGGGTGCCAGGCATAGGAGGGTTGTGATGACTCCCGTACGGCCTTCGAGCCACCAGGCGGGACCCAGCGACCAGCGCATTTGCGCGAGGGGTCCCTCGGGCGCGGAGGATACAACTGTGAGAGCTGCGACACATGCCCAGCATAGCGCCGACACGGAGGCGAGCTGGCGACCGGCGGTTACCTCATCAGTGGAGTCGGAGTTCGAGCCGCGCACGCCCAGTAGACGAGCAGCGGTCATGCCGGCCAGGAGCGCCCACACGCGCGCGTAGGAGATCGCCGAGCCGAGGAGCGCGGAGGAGAGAACGAGGACGCCGACGAGGAGGAAACGCGCCCTCCACCGCCAGCGTGCCCCTAGCGACTGCACGGCGGCACCAGCCAGGGCGATGAGCATGAGGCTCGTCCCCCACAGGGTTCCTTCGCCGATGGCCTGGCCCCACTCGGTGATCGCGCGCTTGAGCAGGGGCAGGGTCGCCCATGTCGCGGTGACGCCGACGACCTGTCCGGCGAGCGCGGCAGCGATCCACACGCGGGTGCCCAAGTGGCGTTCGGCGGCGCCACCCGCGACGATCATCGTTGCGATGCCGAGGACGGCGGTGGCCAGGAAGTGCCCGGGGACAGCTCCGACGGAGGAAAAGATCGACCACCAGTGGGAGGGTGAAGGGCTAGCCTCGAGAACATTGAATTGATCGCGCCACACCCAGTAGGTGGCGGACATCAGGGTCAGCGCAACCGTCACGACGGTAGTGGCAGGGGCGTGGGACAGCCATCGGACCGTCAGGCGCGCCAGCGAGGAGAGCAGAAGCCAGAGGGTGCGTGCTGTTGCGCTCAGTGGCGCACCGATCCTGCGAAAAGTGGTGCGGCGGGGCTCGGGTGAGTCCGTCTCTTCCTTCGACACGGTGATATCCTCTCAAGCCATTTCATTTTTCCGGAGGATAGGATACTCCGATAGTCTGGAAGTGGACTGATAGTGCGCTGGGAAGGTGTCTGCTCAGTCACGAGGCTGTGGCCCCGCCCCGGACGCGCCTCGCTGCCGCGCTGGGGACGTGGGGTCAGGCGCTCAGGGCTGCGAACTCGGCAAGTGCCAGGGGACGACCCGCAGCCATCTCGGCGCGCATGAGGTCCACGACGGCATCGAGGCCCTGGCCGGGGCGTGCGGCCGCAGCGACGGCGCGCTGGCGCTCGTAGGCGGCACCGATTGACAGGATCGTGTCCAGGTCGGCGAACTCGCGCGCGCAGCCAAGATCAGCGGCCACGGGAGCCAGCTCTTCCTTCAGGCGCGCGATGCCGTCGCGGGCGCTTTCGGTCGCGCCGTCGCGTGAGACGATGAGGGCTGCGTCCATGCCGTAGCGGGCCGAGCGCCACTTGTTTTCCGCGACGAACCAGTCCGGCAGGGAGGGCAGGGGCTCACCGGCGTCGTACAGGCGCGAGAAGTGCTCGACGAGGACGTGGGTGAGGGCCGCGAAGATGCCGACCTCAGTGGCGTTCGTCGCCGCGTCGTACATGCGGTTCTCGATCGTGCCGAAAGTCGGCGAGGGGCGGATATCCCAGCGAACCTCGTCGAAGCCCTCGATGACGCCCGTACGGATCATGTCGTCCGTGTAGGCCTCCAGGTCCTCCCACGTGTCGAACTGACGTGGGATACCGGCGGTGGGCAGCTGCTGGAAGACCATCGCGCGGTTGGAGGCGTAGCCGGTGTCCTCGCCCGCCCAGAACGGAGAAGACGCGGAGATCGCCTGCAGGTGGCCCAGGTAGGCGGTGAGCGCCGCCTGGATCGGCAGGATCTTCGCGCGGTCTTCGACGCCGACGTGTACGTGGACGCCGTACAGGAGCATCTGGTGGCCCCAGTAGGCGGTGCGCTCGACGAGCTGGGCGTAGCGGCGTGAGTCGGTGACGCGCTGGCGGCCCGGGCGCGCGAAGGGGTGTGTGCCGGCGGTGGCCAGGTCAATGCGCAGGTCCGAGGCCAGGGGAGTCAGGTAGTCGATGCAATCCGTCAAGTCAGCGACGCACTCGGCGACGGTCGAGCGCGGCTTGGAAACGACCTCGATCGTGTTGAGGAGCATCTCGCGATGGACGCCGGGATAGAGCTTGCCGTCGGTCGTGGCGCGGTCGATGATGGCGTCCGCGCTTTGACGCAGATCGTGCGAGTCACGGTCGACGAGCTGAAGCTCCCACTCGACACCGAGTGTAGAACGCTGGGAGGAACCGAATGGCAGGGTCATGATCGATCCTTTCGCTGATTTCCTCCATTGTGTCAGGGCCTCGCTGTGTGCCGGTGGAGAGCTTCCTTACAGGTTTTTGGGCAACCTCTTGCAGATGATCGCGTGGTGACGCCCGGCCAGGCGCGTCGCAATGACTGTTAATTGGGCGCTACCGCCGCCCAGCTTGAGAGATTTGCGCAGCTCGTCGGGATTGATGTCCGCGCCGCGTTTCTTGATCTCGACACTGCCCGCGTCTCGCGATGTGAGCGCTGCAGAGATTGCCTTGGCGCGAAGGTTTGTCACCTCGAGCACTTCGAAGCGGTCATAGAAGGGGTTGTCAGGTAAATCGTCGCCTGTCAGGTAGGCGATTTTGTCGGATACGAGGCCCGCCCCGGTCTTGTCAGCGAGACGCCCGAGCAGCCCCGAGCGAATCACCGCCGGATCGGCTTCCGCGATGAAAGCCCCGAGAGGAGCAACCTCCACGCGCTCGGCGGGCGTATTCGCAGCCATCCCCTCGGGGGAGGAGAGGGCATGGGCTGCCCCGGCCTCGTCCAGGAGGAGGCAGGATCGACCCCGGCCCTCCGGTGCCAGCGCGGGAGACCAGAGGGAAGCTTCGACGAGATCGCCGCCCACGCTCACCCACTGCGCATGCCAATCCGCCGGAATGACGTCATGCGCGATGCCGGGTGCCACCTTGATACCCACACGCTCAATCGTGCGCGCCCAGCCGAGGACCGCGGACAGGGGCGGGGACCAATCCTCCGGGTTCGTGATGCGCGCCGACCCCCGCGAGGCCCCCGTACGCCGGGCGGGATCAGCAAAGATCGCATCCACGCCCTCGGAAGCCAACTCCGCGATATCCAGCTCCATGACGTTGCCCAGACGAACCTGCGCCCCCTCGAAATCCCGCAGATTCGCGGCCACAGCCCCCGCCGCCTCCGGGTCGATATCAACCGCGAGAACATCCAGGCCCAGGCCCGCAATCGCCAGTGCGTCCGCGCCGATCCCGCAGCCCAGATCCGCCACCCGCCTCGCCCCCGAGGCGCGGAAGCGCTGCGCGTGGCGCGCCGCCACCACCAGACGCGTCGCCTGCTCCAGCCCGTCGCGCGTGAACACCATGTGTGAGGCGAACGGGCCAAACTTGGCACGCGCCGCCTGGCGTAGGGCCAGCTGGGTGAGGACCGCGGCAGCCAGGCTGGCCTCGATGCCCGAGGCACGCAGGGCGGCCCCCAGCTCGCGCAGCGGCATCGGATTGGTCTCCTGGCGGGCCTGGAGAGACTCCAGCAGCTCCCAGCCGGGCGAGGACAGGATCGGGGTCAAGGTGTTCACCGGGCCATTGTCCCATCTCTGGCGCGGCGAGGCCGTCACCGGCGCGCTCGCGAAGCGGCGGGTGCGCGCTCGATTGCAAAAACGGACAGTGGACGAATCGCCCTCGGTGAACCTGCTGGCACTCGGGTTGCCCGAGTGCCAGGAGCGCAACTACACTCGTGAAGGAAGCGCGGGATCATCCCGCGACCGGTCCTGCACCTGACCCCCGCGACGGCAGGGAAAGGACGAGCACCTTCGTGACACAGAAGAAAGGGAGCGACAATGTCGATCTCCATTAAGCCCCTCGAGGACCGCATCGTCATCCGCCAGGTTGAGGCTGAGCAGACCACCGCCTCCGGCCTGGTTATTCCGGATACCGCCAAGGAGAAGCCGCAGGAAGGCGAAGTTATCGCCGTGGGCCCCGGCCGCGTGGACGACAAGGGCAACCGTATTCCCGTCGACGTCAAGGTCGGCGACGTGGTTATCTACTCCCGCTACGGCGGCACCGAGGTCAAGTACGAGGGCCAGGAGTTCCAGATCCTGTCCTCGCGCGACGTGCTGGCGGTTGTGGAGCGCTGAGCGCCTTCGCACACTGAACGCTACGGGGGCGGCCCGGAAGGAATCCTTCCGGGCCGCCCCCGTTTACGTATGACGGGCCGGGCGCGGCGCGGACCGCGTCGCCCGCAGTCTCAGGACGCCGTCTCGGCCAGCTGTGCCAGCACGGTGTTGCGCACGTAGGTGGCGTCGCGGAACCCGGGAATGTACGCCTTGTTAATGAACATGGTGGGCGTGCCCGTGATACCGGCCTGGTGCGCCTGCTCCTTGGCGGACTTCACCTTGGTGACGGTGTGGTCAGCGAGCATCGTCGTGCGGAACTTGTCCAGGTCGGGCACCCCGGCCGCTTGCGCGAAGTCGACGAGGGCCTGCTCAGAGTATTGGGGGTGTCCGGTCGGGTCCGCCGCCGCGTAGACGACGTCGTGGAACTCCCAGAACTTGCCCTGTTCGGCCGCCGCGAGACCCGCCTGGGCCGCCAGGGGAGAGGAGTCGGTGATCTGCGCCAGGTCGTACCACTCGACGCGCAGCGTGCCATCCTCCACGAGGTCGGCCAGCGCCGGGTCGATCTCGCGGGCGAACTTCGTGCAATACGGGCACGCGAAGTCAGAGAAGACGACCATCGTCACGGGCGCGTTGACGTCGCCCTTGGCCTGCTGATCGTTCGGGTCGTGGCGCATGAACGAGTTCATGATCGCCAGGTTGTTCGCGTTCGTCTGGCTGGGTTCGGCGCTCTGCTCAGCCGACGGCATCTGCGCGGAGGCCGCCGGGGTTCCCGGCGTTGCCTGGCTCGCCGGGGAGGCGGACGAGAGCTGGACGCCCATCCACACGCACGCGCCCGCAAGCAGGGCGGTAACCGGCGCGGTGACCATGAAGAGGGTCTTGTAGATGTTCGTTTCCTGCTCGGCGACGGCTTTCTTCTCCGCCGACGAGGCCGTGGATTCGTTGGTGGTCATGCGTCCTCCCGGGGAACGTTGATCAGGGTGTCGGTCGAGTTGTGGGCACTAAAATGGTGCGGCATCGCGGTGGCGATGCCGCACCGGCACTTCATTTGCGTGATCAGGACACGCGACGTCCACGTCCGGAGGAGCGGATCTCCTCACGACGTTCTTCCTCGGTCATTCCACCCCAGATGCCGTAGGGCTCCTGGGCGGCCAGAGCGTAGGACCGGCACTGCTCGATCACCGGGCAAGTAGCGCAAATCGCCTTGGCGTTCGCAGCGCGACGCCGACGCGTGGAGCCGCGCTCACCCTCGGGATGGAAGAACAGCTCGGTGTCCAGGTCTCGGCACGCCGCTTCGTACTGCCATTCCCACGCGTCGATCATGGGGCCGGGCAGACGGGAGACGTCAGTCATTGGGTGCCTCCTTCTTGTCTGTCGTGCCGACATTTTCGGCACACGATGTCCGCAAGGATAGACACTTGTGCGGTAGTTATTCAAGGCTCTTGTCAGAAGTATGAGCCAGTTCTCATGGAGCGGCGTCCTGGGCAGTGGAAATATGGAAAACTGAGGTGGACGCACTGAATGAACAATGAACAACTTTTTGAATAACTTTGAGATGTGTAACGCACCCGTTCCTGTGGCGTCTCCGGGCCTGACAGACAAGAATCTGTAAGCGTACGCAGGCGCACAGAGGGGAGGAGCCATGCCGCGAGCGATCCTTACGCACGTTGCGCACGCCGACCGTTCCCGCACCGTGTCCTCCGTCGCCGACGAACTCGGCGTCTCCGCCTCCACGCTTCGAACCTGGGAACGGCGCTACGGCCTCGGCCCTGCCAGGCGCGAGGCCGGCTCACGCCGCCGCTACCAGCCAGAGGACGTCGAGCGCCTACGAGCCATGGTCAACCACGTGCACGCAGGTCTCCCCGCCGCCGAGGCCGCCAAGCGTGCCCTCTCCGACGTCACCGCTCATCCCAACGCCGGACACGTCACCGCGTCCCAGCTACGTTCCATCGTTCTCTCCGACGACATCCCCCGCCTCGAAGACGCTCTCGAAGCGACCGTCGCCAGCCACGGCCTCGTCCACACGTGGTCGCGCTTCGTCGAACCCACCCTCAAAACCCTGCGCACCACCCCGGGCGGGGACCCCGTCGGTGCCCCACCCGCGCTCATGCTGCTCAACGCCTTCCAGCGCGTGTGCCGCTCCGTCCACCTCTCGCGCCCCGCCCGCTCCTTCGTCGGCGGTGACCGCGTCGCCCTGATCACCGACGCACTCCACGAGACGCCCGCTCAGGTCATCGGCGTCGCCCTGGCCTGGTACGGCTGCGACGTGCGCGTCCTGTCCAGCGAACACTACGGGGGCGTGTGCGCCAGCGACCGCTTCCGCGAATACGTGCGCGCCGGCGTGCCCGCCATCGCCATCGTGCTGGGGTGCGGCCCCGCCTGCGCCGACACCATCGAAGGACTCATCTCCCGCTACGGCGGACCCACCATCATTGTCGGCACCGACGCGCCCGACATCCTGGCCCCCCACGTGCAGCGCGTGCGCACGATCAACGCCTGCGTCGAAGAAGCCCTCGCGCTCCTGGCACCCCAGGCGGACCCTCAACTGGTCGGTCGGTCCTAGCCCCTTGACGAGGCCAACGGACCTCATGTTTGACTGACCGCCCACGCGGAGTGCGCGTTCACGCCAAGAGTCCTGGTCAGGTGGTACCGTGAGGGTACGGACAGGCAGGAGAACAGTCATGAACGCCCCCTGGAACAATGAGGATCTACGCCGCGCCTTCGACGCCGACTTCGACGCGCTTGTTGCCTTCGCGTCCCGGTCGAAAGCCCGGGTTGGCTACGCCTTCCTGCGCGCCGACGGTCAGGTCGACCTCGGACGTCCCCTCGACGCACGCATCAGCGCGCGCATGACCCACGTGTTCGCACTCGCGCAAATGCGCGGAATCGAGGGCGCGTCCCACCTTGTGTCCCACGGCCTCGCCGCCCTGACCGGTCCTCTGCGCGCCGCCAACGGCAGCTGGTACTCCGAGGTCGTCCCCACCTCCGAAACCAGCGCGATCCCCGTGCCCCGCTCCGTCCTGTCCCAGCGCGCTCAGGCCGCGATGATCGGCGCTGCCGCAGCCGCCCTCATGGCCGGGCACTCCGAGGCCGCCGACCTTCTCGAGGACCTCGAGAAGGACCAAGACCGGCGCTGGTGGGACCCCTCCTACGGTGCCGTGCGCGAAGAAATCGACGCGGCCACCGAGGTGTGCTCGCCCCTGCGACGCCTCTCCACCAACCTCGACACCGCCCAGTCCTACCTGGCCGCCTGGGAAGCCACCTCGAATCGCGTGTGGTTCGACCGTGCCCGCTCCATCCTGCGCCTCGTCGGGGAAATCGCCGCCCGCTCGGGCTTCGCCCTGCCCGACCTCTTCGACGAGGAATGGCGACCCCTGCCCCCGACCTGCGACCAGCCCCCGCTCGAACTCATCCGGCCCGGCGATACCCTGCCCGGCCTCGGCTTCAAGGCCGCGCGCCTCATCGGGCAAGTCTGCGCCATCCTCATCCACATGGGCGAAACTCCCGGGCCGTGGATGCTCGACACCGCCATCTCCCTGTACGAACGTGCCCACGCTGACGGCTGGACCGAGGACGGTGTCGGCGGCATCGTCTACACCCTTGACTCCACCGGCATCGTCGTCGCGCCCGAACGTATGCACTGGGTCGTGTGCGAGGCCGCCAGCGCCGCCCGCGTCCTCGCCGAACTGGTCGTCCCTGACCTCGCCGAAGACCTCGCCGTCGACTACGCGCGCGCCGTTGCCTGGGCCGACTCCCACGCACGCGCCGGAATGGGCCGCTGGATCCACGAAATCGCGCCTGACGGGTCCGTCTCCATGCGCGTGTGGGAAGGGCGTCCCGACGCCCTGACCGCCGCCCGTATGCTCGCGCGGGGTGCCGCCCCCATCTACTTGACAGTCACCGGGGCAACCGCGATGGCCGGGGCCTCCACGCGCGCCCAGCGGGCCGCCTGAAAGCTGGGTGCGGTGGCACCCCGCCGTCGCTTGACCCGTGACAGCGGGTGGCCTCGCCCGTGACGCGTCTCTCGTGTGAGGCCATTGTGCCCAGGAGGACTGCCCCGGCCACGTACCCAAGCCTCGCCCGGGGAAAGGGCAATGACGCGAATGCGCCTGCGACCACCTACAATTGGCCCATGGGAGAACTTTCAACACACGATCCTTTCAGCCTCACCGGCCTCACCTACGACGACGTCCTGCTCCTGCCCGAGCTCACGGACGTCGTTCCTTCATCCGTTGACACATCCAGCCGCTTGACAAAGAACATTTCCCTGCGCGTGCCGCTCCTGTCTGCCGCCATGGACACCGTCACCGAAGCACGCATGGCCATCGCCATGGCCCGCCAGGGCGGCATCGGCATCCTCCACCGCAACCTCTCCATTGAGGAACAGGCCGCGCAAGTCCGCCAGGTCAAGCGCAGCGAATCCGGCATGGTCGAAGACCCCGTCACCGTTGGCCCCGACGCCACCATCGATGAACTCGACAGCCTCTGTGGCCACTACCGTGTCTCCGGTCTGCCCGTTGTGAACGAGGACGGCACCCTCGTCGGCATCATCACCAACCGCGACCTGCGCTTCGTCCCCCAGGACGAATGGGCCACCCTGCGCGTGCGTGACTGCATGACTCCCCGTGACTGCCTCGTCGTCGGTCAGGTCGGCATCTCCCGCGAGCACGCCAAGCACCTGCTGGCCGAACACCGCGTCGAAAAGCTGCCCATCGTCGACGAGAATGACCACCTGACCGGCCTCATCACCGTCAAGGACTTCGTCAAGACTGAGCAGTACCCCAACGCCACGAAGGACTCGCGCGGACGCCTCATCGTCGGCGCTGCCGTCGGCTACTGGGGCGACACGTGGGAGCGCGCCACCGCCCTGGCCGAGGCCGGCGTGGACGTCCTCGTCGTCGACACTGCGAACGGTGGTGCCCAGCTGGCCCTCGACATGATCCGCCGCATCAAGGCCGACCCGACGTTTGAGGGCATCGACATCATCGGCGGCAACGTCGCCACGACCGAGGGCGCGCAAGCCCTCATCGACGCGGGCGTCGACGCCGTCAAGGTCGGCGTGGGCCCCGGCTCGATCTGCACGACCCGCGTCGTCGCCGGCGTCGGCGTCCCCCAGATCACCGCCATCCACCTGGCCGGCAAGGCCTGCGGTCCCGCCGGAGTCCCGCTCATCGCGGACGGCGGCCTGCAGTACTCGGGCGACATCGGCAAAGCCCTCGTGGCCGGTGCTGACACCGTTATGCTCGGCTCCCTGCTGGCCGGCTGCGAGGAGTCCCCGGGCGAAGTCGTGTTCACCAACGGCAAGCAGTTCAAGCGCTACCGCGGCATGGGCTCGCTCGGCGCCATGAGCTCGCGTGGCCGCAAGTCCTACTCCAAAGACCGCTACTTCCAGGCCGATGTCACCTCCGACGACAAGATCGTCCCCGAGGGCATCGAGGGCCAGGTTCCCTACACCGGTTCCCTTGCATCGGTGATCTATCAGCTCGTTGGCGGCCTACACCAGACCATGTTCTACCTGGGAGCCTCCACGATCACCCAGGTCAAGGCCAACGGTCGCTTCGTGCGCATCACCAGCGCAGGCCTGCGCGAGTCGCACCCGCACGACGTCCAGATGACAACCGAAGCACCGAACTACCACTCCTCCTCCGCGAAGTAACCGCAGGTCGAGCGTTCGTGACGGGCGGGAGCAGCCGGTGGGCTGCTCCCGCCCGCGCTATCCTATAGGTGCGAAAATCCCACGAATGCGCAAAGGAGCTCCACATGCTCATCCTCATCGACCACGCCAACGTCGATTCCATCAAGAACACCCTGGAATACCTGCCCATCGACGGCGTGACCACCAACCCGACGATTCTGTACCGCGAAGGCAAGGAACCCCTCGAGGTCCTCCACGCCATCAAGTCCGTCCTGCCCGACGGCGCTCAACTGCACGTCCAGATCGTCTCCCAGCGTGCCGACGACATGGTCGCCGAAGCACGCGCCCTGCGCGGCGAAATCGGCGGCAACCTCTTCATCAAGCTACCCGTCACGCGTGAGGGCTTCGCCGCGATCCCCCGCATCGTGCGCGAAGGCATGCAGGTCACGGCCACCGGCATCCACTCCTCCATGCAGGGCTTCATGGCCGCCAAGGCGGGCGCCCGCTACGTCGCCCCCTACGTCAACCGCATGGACAACTACGGCATCGACGGCGTGCGCGTCGCCTCCGAAATCCACCGCACCCTGCGCACCTACGACCTGAAGGCCGACGTTCTGGCCGCCTCCTTCAAGAACTCCGAGCAGGTCCTCGAGCTGGTCCGCCAGGGTGTCGGCGCTATCACCGCAGCTCCCGACGTGCTGGCCGCCCTCATCAAGAACCCCGCGACCGACGCCGCCATCGCCGACCAGAACCGCGACTTCGGCATCCTGGTGGGCGAGCGTCGCACATGGCTGGACCTGGTCAACGACAAGTGAGCATGTAACGCCACCGGTGTTCCGGGTGCCGTCGGGCCCGCCCGCCCGCTCGCCGTCCGCGCTGCGAGCCTGCGGCTCGGCGCGTCGGCTCGAAGCCCGGCCAGGCCCTGCGGGCCCGTTGTGATGCACCGCCCGAGGCTTCTGCCGGAACCCGGCCACGGCCTCGTGATAGCGCCCTGTGCGCGGAGGGCACGTCAGGCATAACGAAGCGGGGGTCGGTACTCACCGACCCCCGCTTGACGTGCCCTTACTCCCTGTCGCCCCCGCGGCCTCGCTGCGTGATCTGGGGCCACTCGCGGTCGATGGACGCGTCGCGGCCCTGCTTGCGCAGGTACTTCTCGAAGTCCTCCGCCCAATCCTGGTGGGCCTGGAGCTGATAATCCATGAGCTCCAGGGCGCTCATGGCGGCCAGCTGCGGGTACTTGTCCACCATGCCCGCGAGCACGTCGAGCGTCATGGCCACGTCGACCTCGGCCGTGTGAGCGTCGGGGGAGGCGACCGCTCCGTAGACGGGGGCCATCTCCGTCAGGGTCTTCTTGCCCTTTCGGAAACGATCAAGCTTGCGATCCAAAACGAGCGGGTCGACGACCAGCATCGGCGCGCCCTCTAGGCGCTCCTCGAAGGACCCCAGGTGGTGGCGGCGCAGCTCCTGATTGACCAGCGTGATGTCGTAGGTCGCATTGAAGGCGACGACAGGATAGCCACGCAGCCAGTGCTCGACGATGGAACCCGCCAGCTCGTGGAGGACCTCCTCGATGGGGCGGCCGTCGCGGCGCGCCTGCTCGGTCGTGATGCCGTGGACGGCCGTGGCCTGCTCGGGGATCTCAATGCCTGGGTCTGTCAGCCAGGTCGCCACCTGGTCGGGGGCGCTGACCCCGCTGCGGTAGGAAGCGCCGTCGATACGCAGGACGAGGGCCGCCGTCACCAGGCGGTCCTTGAGCGCGCGCACGCCCGTCGTTTCGGTGTCAAAACCCATCCACGGGTCGTCGATCCAGCTCATGTTTGCTCCTGTCCTCGCCGGTTCCACCAGTGTGGCAGAGGGCGGGTACATCTGCGTCCCGGAGGCAGTAGAATCGGTTTATGAGCCACGAAGTCGAAATCGGACGCGGCAAGCGCGGTCGGCGCGCCTACACATTGGACGACATTGCCCTCGTGCCCGCCCGGCGCACGCGCGACCCCGAGGACGTCAACGTCGGCTGGCAGATTGACGCCTACCACGTGGACTTGCCCCTCATGGCGGCCCCCATGGACTCGGTGATGAGTCCGGAGACAGCCATTGCATTCGGTCGCCTCGGTGGCATCGGTGTCCTCGATTTGGATGGCCTGTGGACCCGGTACGAGGATCCCGAGCCGATCCTCGACCAGATCGCGCACCTCGGCGAGGAAGAATCGATTGCGACTCTGCAGCGCGTGTACTCGGAGCCGATCAAGCCGACGCTCATCACGGAACGCCTCACGCAGCTGCGCGAGGCCGGGGTGGTCGTCGCCGGTAAGCTCTCACCTCAGCGCGTCCAGCAGCATTGGCGTGCGGTCGTGGACGCGGGCGTCGACCTGTTCATCATCCGTGGCTCCACGGTGTCCGCCGAACATGTGTCGTCGCGCCGAGAACCCCTGAATCTCAAGCGCTTCATTTATGAGTTGGATGTTCCTGTCATCGTCGGCGGCGTCTGCACGGACACGGCGGCCCTGCACCTCATGCGCACGGGTGCGGCGGGCGTTCTTGTAGGATTCGGCGGGGGAGCAGCCCACTCGACGCGTCAGTCCTTGGGCGTGCACGCGCCGATGGCGACCGCGATCGCGGACGTGGCCGCGGCTCGGCGTGACTACATGGACGAGTCCGGCGGTCGTTACGTACACGTCATCGCGGACGGCGGTATTGGTCGCAGCGGCGACCTCGCGCGCGCTATCGCGTGCGGCGCGGACGCGGTTATGCTGGGCGCGGCCATCGCTCGCGCCGAGGAGGCTCCCGGGCGCGGCTGGCACTGGGGTTCAGAGGCAACCCACCCTGACATGCCGCGCGGTCAGCGCGTTCACGTGGGAACGACGGGCACGCTCGAGCAGATCCTCTACGGTCCTTCGACGCGCGCGGACGGCTCGCTGAACTTCGTGGGTGCCCTCAAGCGTGCCATGTCCACGACCGGTTACGCCGAGGTTAAGGATCTTCAGCGCGCCCAGGTGGTCGTCTCGCCGTACTCGGCGTCCTGACTGTCGCTCATCGACAGGGACGAGGCCGGGGCGAGATTGTCGGGCACCGCGTCGCTCCTGCGCGACTTCTCGTATCTTGTTGCGGGGGATGGGAATCCTCCCATGTGGTTCCATTTGTGCGTGGATGCGCATACACTTGGCACAACTTGTGTTGCCGTTGGTAAAGATGCCTGCGGTTCGGGACCTGTGGGTCCCTCACGGTGAGGCGAGGTTGAGAGGAAATCCCGATGACGTGCGGGACTCGGTCGTTAGCTGTACTCGGCGTACTCAGTCTGTCCGCGGTGGGGCTTGTTCCTGCCGCCTGGGCGACTGATGCCGGGGCGAAACTTACGCAAGTTGCTCAGTCGGGAGAACAACGTGCTCCCGAAACATCCGGTACGGCCACTGCCCAGGAGAGCGGGATCACCCAGGGGCAGTCGGCCTCGTCAATGACGGGGGAGGGGCAGCTGAACGCCCCCGAGAGTCGTGGCTCGCAGCCCCCCGCCGACGTCGAGACGACTGGGGGCATGCCCGCGAGCGTGGCCGCGACCCCGGAGGGCACCGCTGGGCGCGCGGTTGCAACTGCTGAGGACGCCGCGCCAAACGGTGCGGTCGTCGATACCCCGATCCCGGAGATTCAGGCGGTGGGGGAGGGAGACGACTCGGCGATGGTGGGTGCCACCGTGACGACGGTTGGTGTCGTGACTGCGGCGTATCCGGCTGGTGAGTCTGGGCTGGCAGCTACCTTGGATGGGTACACGATTCAGACGCCGGGCAGCGGCGGCGCGTGGGATGAGGGGCGGGCGCGCTCGGACGCCCTCTTTATCTACGTGGGGGAAAACGGTCAGGTCCCTGCGGTTGGGACGTGCGTGCGCGTGAGTGGCACGGTCGGGGAGTTCCCCGCGACGACCGCGACGTCCAACCCGTCGAGCCTGACCCAGCTGGTTGCCACCGGATTCACGCAGGTCGACGGGTGCGAGGCCGTGGCTCCCACTCCGGTCACCGGTGTCCCTGTGGATGGACAGGCGGAGACCTACGAGTCGATGCTGCTGGACCCGCAGGGAACGTGGACGATCACGGACAACTATGCGACGAATCAGTATGGGACGCTGGCGCTCACGCCGGGCACGGAGCCGCTGCGCGCCGCGACCGACGTGGTTGCGCCGGGGCAGGCCGCACGCGACTACGAGGCGGCCAACGCCGCGCGGGTGATCACCCTCGACGACGGGACGAATACGAACCTGCTGAAGGGCGCGGCGACCGAGGTGCCCTACGCATACCTGGCGAATGGGGCACCCGCCCGCGTCGGGTATCACCTGACGTTCTCCGCTCCCGTCGTCCTGGAGCCGAGGCATGGGTCCTGGGTCTTTCAGCCGATCTCGCTGGTCGCCGGGCATCCTGACCGTGCCCCTGTGACCGTCACCGGGCAGCGGCCGAGCGCGCCCACGGTCGGCGGGGATACACGTGTGGCGACCTTTAACGTCCTCAACTACTTCTCCGACCTGGGCGTCGACGAGGCCGGATGCATGGGCTATCCCGACCGCACGGGGGCCTTCGTGACGACCAAGAAATGCAAGGTACGCGGCGCGTACTCGCGCGAGGCTTTCGCCACCCAGGAGGCGAAGATCGTGTCCGCGATCAACGCTCTGGGAGCCGACGTGGTCGCCCTCGAAGAGATTGAAAACCCGCTCGCCGTGGGCGTGGGGACGGATCGTGACGCGACCCTGGCGCGCCTCATGGCGGCCCTGAACGAGGCCGTGGGGTCGAAGGTGTGGGCGTTCGTTCCCTCGCCGCCCGTCGTTCCTGCAGACGAGGACGTCATCCGCGTCGCGTTCATCTACAAAACTGCGACGGTCACCCCCGTCGGTCCCTCTCTGATCCATGACGATCCGGCGTTTAGGGGCCTCGCGCGCCAACCCCTGGCCCAAGAGTTTGCACGCACGACCGGCGAGAGGGCGACTGTACCCTCCTTCGTGGTAATCGCCAACCATTTCAAGTCCAAGGGGTCCGTGCCCGAGGGCGCGGGCGAGGGCAATACCGATAGTGGGGACGGGCAGGGGAACGCGAACGCGATCCGTGTCGCCCAGGCCACCGCGCTCGCTTCCTTCGCCGCTCAATTCGCTGACAAACCAACCCTGCTCGTCGGCGACTTCAACTCCTATTCCCAGGAGGACCCGGTGACGGCCCTGGAGGGTGCCGGGTGGGAGCGCGTGTCCGGCGGGGGTGAGGCGTCCTACGTGTACTCGGGCCGCTCCGGTTCCCTCGATCACGTGTTTGCTAATGCTGCCGCGAAGCCTCTCCTGGCGGGGGTCACTAGCTGGGCCGTCAACGCCCAGGAATCCATCGCTTTCGAATACTCGCGCGCGGGCATGAACGCCCACCTGGCCGTTGAGGCCGGGGTTCCCTACCGCTCCTCCGATCACAACCCCGAGATCATCGGGTTGAACCTGCTGGGAGTTGATCCGTCGCCGGGAATCAACACGACGCCCAGTACCTCGTCAGCGCCGGGATCCACGCCGTCACCTAGCGCCGGTGCCCCGACGCCGCGCGGCACCGGGTACCCGGCCACGGCCTCGTCCCGAGGAGGGCGAAGGCACGCGGGAAATTCACGGCGCATGACGCCGGCGAACGCGCGCGCTTCCCTCGCCCGCACGGGCGTGGACGCGGCGGCCCCGGTCTGGGCCGGCGTTCTCCTCGCCCTCGTGGGCATCGCTGCGCGGAGCGCGGCGCGCCGCGGCTCCCGGCACCCCTAAGCACCCACTCATCACATTCACCACGTGACGCGGCATTGTTGCCGCTCAGAAAGGAACACACCATGCGCAAACCATCGACACGCCTCGCGCTCGCCTCGGTGGCGGCGCTTACCCTCGCGTCGTTGCCCACCATGGCGGCAGCTGCACCGCAGGACGAGGCCGCGCCGATCACCCTGGACCTCTACAACCTGACGGACGTCCACGGGCACATCCAGCAGGTCACCAAGAAGGGGGTCGTTCGCGAGGCCGGCCTGCCCGCGATGAACTGCTATCTCAAGAAGGCCGCGCAGAGCAACCCCAACTCCTCGTTCACGCTGCTGGGCGACAACATCGGAGCGTCCCCCTACATCTCGGGCGCGCTCAACGACAACCCGACTATCGCGGCCCTCAACACCCTGAACCCGCTGGCCTCCACGATCGGCAACCACGAGCTGGACATGGGGCAGGCCGTCTTTAAGCAGCGTGTCGACGGCTCCAACCCGAGCGAGTACGTGCAGGCGACCTTCCCGTACCTGGGGGCTAACATCGAGGGGATGGGCACCTACGGGGACGGCACCCCCTACCTCGGGGACTACAAGCTGTGGACGTCGCCCTCGGGCATGAAGGTCGCGTTCATCGGGGCCATCGCGCAGGACGTGCCCTACAAGCTGAGCCCCGGCACGACGGAGGGCCTGACCTTTAGCGACCCGATTGCGCGCATCAACTCGCTGGCCGCATCTCTCAAAGGCAGCGGCACGGCAGACGTTGTCATCGCCATGCTCGACGATGACGTGAAGAACAACTACACGAAGGTCGGCAAGGACGTCGATGGCCTCATGGGCGGGGACACGCACGTGCCCTACGAGTTCGACCACGTGAACTCGGTGGAGTCCTTCGAGTCAGCGAACCCGCGCCTGGCGGGTGTCGCGTCCGGCTCCTACACGGATAACCTCGGTCTGATCCGCCTGACGATTGATCCCGCGACGCGCCAGGTCACGAGTGCCGACTCGATCCTCATCCCGGCCGCCGAGGTCGCCCAGTGCGGCGCGGACCCCGACACCCAGGCAATCGTTGATAAGGCCGAGGCCGACTCGAAGGAGGCCGGCAAGCGCGTCGTCGCTACCGGATACACGACACCCTTCATGCGCGGTGTCTTCACGACCCCCGACGGGCTGACCGAGCCGGGCTCGAACCGCGGTATCGAGTCCTCCCTCGGTGACCTGGTGGCCGACTCCCTGCGTGAGACGATCCTTACCCCGGACGGAAAGAGCGTCGACGTCGGCATGATCAACGCGGGAGGCCTGCGCGAAGACCTCGTGCCGAACGAGGACGGCACCATCACCTATGCGCAGACCTACGAGGTCGAACCCTTCTCCAACGAACTCGGCTACGTGACCCTCAAGGGATCTGACCTCAAGGACGCGCTCGAACAGCAGTGGAAGAGCGACCTGAACTCGCAGAACTCCCGTCCGATGCTCAAGCTCAATCTGTCCTCGAATGTGCGCTACACCTACGACCCGGCGAAGCCCGACGGACAGCGCATCACGTCGGTGACGATCAACGGTGAGCCGCTGAAGGCTGATGGGACCTACACGGTTGGGTCCGTGAACTTCCTGTTGGACGGCGGTGATTCCTTCGAGGCTCTCACTCGCGGGGGAGCAACCGTGACGAACGGTAACCTGGATCGTGACGCATTCAACGAGTACCTGGCCGCCCATTCGCCCGCGAAGGATCGATCCGCCGACGCTGCAAGCGGCCTGGCCCCGCGCGCGGCGAAGTCTTCGATTGGTCTGACCCTGCCCGCCGAGCCGGTCGCTGATGGCTCGAGCGTGACGATCCCGCTGCGCGGCCTGTCCTTCTCCGAAGGACCCTCGATCACGACGAAGGTGCACGTGAGTGCGGGTGGTGCACAGGCCGTGGCCGACGTGGATAACTCCCTCGTGGATGCCCACGCATCGGACGGTGCCGCAGTCATCACGACGGACGGCGCGGGGCAGGCGAGCGTGGATGTGACGGTCGTGGGTGCCTGCAAGGGCAAGGCGGCCGGTGAGGTCGTGAACGTGCCCGTCACTGTCGCCACCGACTTTGCGACGGTCGTCGAGGCCTCGGACGGTTTGTCGATCCCGGTGACGTGTGCGGGTGTGGCAGCTCCGTCTCCATCGGCCGATTCTGGCGAGGGGAGCAAGCCGGTCGTGAGTGCTCCGGAGGATTCGAAGAAGGATCCAGGCGCGTCCAAGTCAGGCGGTGTGTTGGCGCGAACGGGCGCGGATACGCAAGGGGTGCCTGTGGCGTGTGTGCTTGCTGTGTGTGGCCTCGTCGGGATTTGGGCACGTCGTGCCCAAATCGTTACCAACAGGTAAGCGATTTGCCTTGACGTGAGTGACACTCGCGCAGGATACTTGGATACGGTGTAATCGCCGGTTCGCATTGTTGATAAATTCCCTGTATCCTCAAGGAGGCATGTTTTCCACGCCACTATCGAGTCGTCAGAGAGTTCACGTCAACAGAGAGAGATCGTCATGAAGCACATCACCACATTTGCCGCTGCTGTGGGCGCTGTCACCCTAGCATTGACCGGCTGTGCCGGAGGGGGGAAAGCTGCTCAATCTGGTGAAACCAAGGCTGAGCTTCCGTTTAAGGCATGCGCTGTCTCCGACACTGGCGGTTGGCAGGACAAGTCTTTTAACGAGTCCGCCTACGACGGCCTCATGGAAGCGAAGTCCTATCTGGGGGTCACGGTGGACACCGCCGAGTCCGACACAGAGGATGACTTCGTCGGCAACGTTGACAAGTTGGTGGCCAGCGATTGCACGCTGATCATTGGCGTTGGCTTCCACCTGGAGCCGGCCGTTCATCAGTCTGCCCTGCAGCACCCCGACCGCAACTTCGCCATGATCGACACGACCTTTACTGACGGCACCGACGAGACGGTCCTGAAGAATGGGCGTCCGCTGCTGTTCAATGCGTCCGAGGCTGCATTCCTCGCGGGCTACACCTCGGCGGCGATGTCAAAGACCGGTAAGGTCGCGACCTTCGGTGGTGCGCAGATTCCTGCCGTGGCTGTGTTTATGGACGGATTTGCGGACGGTGTGAAAGCCTACAACGAGGCGAAGGGAACCTCCGTGCAGGTGCTTGGCTGGGACAAGGAAACCCAGACGGGAGCCTTCACAGATTCCTTCGATGACCAGTCGCTGGGGCTGCAGCAGGCGCAGCAGTTCATCGCGCAGGGTGCTGACATCATCATGCCCGTCGCCGGTCCTGTCGGAATGGGCGCTGCGGCCGCTGCGAAGGCTGACGGCAAGACGCTGATCGTTGGCGTCGACTCGGATTGGTACGAGACCAATCCCCAGTATTCGTCGATCATCCTGACCTCGGTCATGAAGGAGATCGGTGCTGCTGTCGAGCAGGCCATTCAGGATTCGGTCAAGGGGAAGTTCACCTCGGAGCACTACATCGGTACGCTCGCTAATGGTGGCGTGTCGCTTGCTCCCTTCCATGATTACGAAACCCAGGTTCCCAAGGAACTGCGGCAGGATCTGAACAAGCTGACGGAGGATATCAAGAAGGGACGGCTCGTGATCGAGTCGCCGAACGCCCCGAAGTAATCTCTCGCCGGGTTGGCCGGCGGCGAAGCTTTCAACGCAGTGATTGGTGTCGCTGCACGAAAGCTTGCCGCCGGCTTAATCGTTGCTAAAGCAACTTAATCGTTATCAAAGCGAGTTAACCGTTACCAAAGCGAGAACAAATAAACCTTGACATGAGTGTTGCGGCACGGGACACTTAGATCAGACGTAAAAGTCGATTTATGCAAATGTTCGCACGGTGATTGTGCGAACCGAATCGGGGCTTGTGTAGCTCACGGTTCGACGAAGAATCACTTCAACAAAGGATCACACAGATGAAGCATTTCACGAGGCTCGCCACATCGGCGGGTATTGTCGCGCTCGCGCTGGCTGGATGTGGCGGAGGTGGAACCTCCGGCGGCTCTGGCAAGGCCCAGGACGCCTCGTCTTTCAAGGCGTGCGCAGTGTCGGACGCCGGCGGCTGGAACGACAAGTCCTTCAACGAGTCAGCGTACAACGGACTGAAGGATACCCAGGGCAAGCTGGGTATTCAGATCAACGCGGCCGAGTCCAGCTCCGACACGGACTTTGCGCCCAACGTTGAGTCCATGGTCTCCGACGGCTGTAACCTGATCATCGGCGTCGGCTTCAACCTCGAGCAGGCGATCCACAAGTCCGCAGATGACAACACGGACCTGCACTACGCCCTCATTGACTCCAGTTTCTCGAACGGTTCCGACACCGTCACCCTTAAGAACGGGCGTCCGCTGCTGTTCAACACGGCTGAGGCTGCATACCTTGCGGGTTACGCGGCGGCCGGCATGACGCAGACGGGTAAAGTTGCCACCTTCGGTGGCATGCAGATCCCTGCGGTGACAGTCTTTATGGATGGCTTCGCTGACGGCGTTGATGCCTACAACGCCGCGCATGGTACCTCCGTTCAGCTGCTCGGCTGGGACAAGGCATCTCAGAACGGCTCGTTCACGCAGAACTTCGATGATCAGGCACTGGGCAAGCAGCAGGCGCAGCAGTTCATCTCGCAGGGCGCGGACATTATTATGCCCGTTGCTGGCCCCGTGGGCCTGGGTGCCGCGGCGGCTGCCAAGGCTGACGGTAACACGCGCATCGTCGGTGTGGACTCCGACTGGTACGAGGCGAACCCCGACTACTCCTCGATCGTGCTGACGTCGGTCAAGAAGGAGATCGGTGCTGCTGTCGAGCAGACCATCACGGACTCGGTGAATGGCAAGTTCACGTCGGAACCGTTCGTGGGGACGCTGGCTAACGGCGGCGTCTCCCTGGCACCGTTCCACGATTTCGATGCTCAGGTGTCCGATGAGCTCAAGTCTGAACTGAACAAGCTCACCGAGGACATCAAGGCTGGCACGCTGAAGGTTGAGTCGCCGAACGCCCCGAAGTGATCCCCAGTGGTGGGGCTGTCGGCGAGTTGGCCGCAGCCCCACCCGGGTGTCGGGAGCCTATCACCCACCGGTGTTGGGGAAGGTCGAAGGAATGAAACTAGAGCTGCGGGGGATCACGAAAAGGTTTGGCCCCCTCACTGCTAACGACTCGATCGATCTGACGATCGAGGAGGGGCACATCCATGCCCTGCTCGGAGAAAACGGCGCGGGAAAGTCCACGCTGATGAACGTCCTGTACGGGATGCACCAGCCTGACGAGGGACAGATCATCATCGACGGTGAGCCCGTGACATTTAAAGGCCCGGGTGACGCTGTTGCTGCGGGCATTGGTATGGTGCATCAGCACTTCATGCTGATCCCGGTGTTTACGGTCGCGGAATCGATCGCACTAGGTTATGAGCCGACTGGCCCGGCGGGCATTATTAGCCGTGAGCGCGCGCGTCAGACGGTGCGCGAAGTATCGGCGCGCTTCGGCTTCGACCTGGATCCCGATGCGCTCATCGAGGATCTGCCGGTCGGTGCGCAGCAGCGCGTCGAGATCGTCAAGGCTCTGTCGCGTCAAGCGAAGGTCCTGATTCTGGACGAGCCGACGGCTGTGCTGACACCGCAAGAGACGGATGAACTGATGAAGATCATGCGTCAGCTCGCCGATGCGGGGACGTCGATTGTCTTCATTACTCACAAGCTGCGCGAGGTGCGTGCAGTTGCTGACGATATCACGGTGATCCGTCGTGGAAAGGTCGTTGGCACGGCCTCCCCGACGGACTCTGAGGCTTCGCTGGCCTCGCAGATGGTGGGGCGCCCGGTTCTTTTGCGCGTCGATAAGGAACCGGCTCGGCTTCGCCGAGGCGGCGTCGTCTTGGATGATGTCACCCTGCTAGGCGCGGGTGGCGTGCCCGAACTTGATCATGTGTCATGCAAGGTTCAGCGTGGTGAGGTCCTCGCGGTTGCCGGCGTGCAGGGCAACGGTCAAAGCGAACTTGCGGAGGTGATCCTTGGCCTGCGCACTCCTGACAGCGGTACGATCACCCTCGAGGGAAGGGATATTACTCGCGCAAATCCTCGAAAGTCCCTGCATTCTGGGGTCGGGTTCGTTCCCGAAGACCGTATGACGGACGGTATGGTGTCCTCTTTCTCCATTGCTGACAACTTGGTCCTTGACCAGTTTAATGCGCCCGAGTTTGCCTGGGGTCCGTCGCGCAAGCTGGGAGCGGTTGCCCGCAATGCGCGAGCGAAGCAGGAGGAATACGACATCCGCCTGACGTCGATCACTGACCCAATTTCCTCCCTGTCGGGCGGTAATCAGCAGAAGGTTGTCGTTGCGCGCGAAATGTCACGAGAGCTGAAGCTGTTGGTTGTCAACCAGCCCACGCGCGGCGTCGACGTTGGGTCGATCGAGTTTATTCACCGCAGGATCGTGGACGTGCGCGACCAGGGGTGCGCGGTGCTGCTGATTTCGTCGGAACTCGACGAGGTTGTGGCGCTGGCCGACCGGATCGCCGTCATGTATCGCGGTCGCATCGTTGGCATCGTGCCTGCGGATACGGAGCGTGATGTCTTGGGTCTCATGATGGCTGGCGTTCCTCAGGACGAGGCCGTGGCGACCTCGCATCGCGGTGGCGCGGTTGACGCTCGTGTGGGACAGGAGGAGCAATGAATAAGAAGAAGACTGCCTCCCTGGGCATGTTTACGAGGATCGTCGGCTCGCAGGGGTTCGTGTCGGTGCTCTCAGTCTTGATTGCCTTCGCAATCGGAGCGATCCTGATTGCCGCTACGGGGGCTTCCGTCACAGACGCCTACTACGCGATGTTCCGTGGGGCCATCGTGGACCCGCAGGCGTCGACGTTCATGCGCGCGATTAAGCCGCTGACAGACTCGGTGTTCTTCGGGATTCCCTTGATTATTTCGGGTCTGGGTCTCGCGTTCGGCTTCCGGGCAGGACTGTTTAACATCGGTGGTAAAGGCCAGATGATCGTTGGCGCACTCGCGGCCGTGTGGGTGGGCTTCTCGATGAGCCTTCCTCCGGTCGTTCACACCTTCGTCGCTGTGGCTGCGGCAATTATCGCGGGCGCTGCGTACGCTGGCATCGCGGGTGTCTTGAAGGCAAAGACGGGGGCTAACGAAGTCATCGTCACGATCATGCTCAACTCGATTGCGGTCCTGGGGCTGGGATACGTCCTGTCGCAGCCGTCGTGGCAGCGGCCCGGTTCAAACCAGCCGGTCACTCCTAACGTGGCTGAAACGGCTGCCTTCGCGAAGTTCTTCGATGGGCCGATCAAGCTGCACAGTGGCATCATCGTTGCGCTTGTTGCGTTGGTGATTTTCTGGTGGCTGATGGAGCGCTCGACGCTCGGTTTCCAGATTCGTGTCGTGGGTGCAAATCCTGCGGCGGCACGTACGGCGGGCATCTCGGTTGAGCGCATCACGGCGGTCACGATGCTGTTCTCGGGTGCCTTCCTGGGGTTGGCGGGTGCGAACGAGGCCTTGGGCACTCTCGGGTACGCCTCGCGTGACGTGGCCGGTTCGATTGGTTTTGACGCGATTACGGTCGCTCTGCTGGGACGCAACAAGGCGTGGGGTACGTTCGGTGCTGGCCTGCTGTTTGGTGCGTTTAAGGCGGGCGGTTATGCGATGCAGGCAAAGAATGTGCCAATTGACATGATTTTGATTTTGCAGTCGGTGATCGTGTTGTTGATTGCTGCCCCGGCTCTGGTGCGGTGGCTGTTCAGGCTGCCTGATGCGAAGCGTCTGGCGGCTGCTGGAAAGGGGAACGACGAATGAGCACAGTTGAGAAGGACGCGCAGGTTCTGGTCAAGCGCTCGTGGAAGCTCCCAGTCGTGTATGCGGCTGCCAGCATCCTGCTGTTGGTGTTCGGTGTCTCGACGTACGGTGATGTGACGATTCGACTGAACGATAAGTCGCAGTCGTACTCGATTCCCGATATCGTCACGTCTGGTGCTCCCATCGTGTGGGTGCTTGTGGCGTTGACCATTCTGGTGACCGCATGTGCGGTGATTGTGACTGTCCGACGCGTCGATGTTCCGTCGTGGGCGCGAGCGGTAGGAATGAGCGTCGTCGGCGTGTCCACGATTCTGGGCTTCCTGTTGTACGCAGGTTCGGATTCGGCGGGTGCCGTGACGCTTACCTCGACGCTCGTATCGACGGTGGCGATCTCGACGCCACTTATTTTCGGTGCGCTGTCGGGTGTCATCTCTGAGCGGGTCGGCGTTGTCAATATTGCGATTGAGGGTGACCTGCTGGTCGGAGCGTTCGCGGGTATCATGGCGGCCTCTTACTTCCAGACCGCTTACGCGGGCCTTGTGGCCGCGCCCTTGGCGGGTGCTCTGCTGGGGTCGCTACTGGCGCTCTTTTCCGTCAAGTACGGGGTGGATCAGATTATCATCGGCGTCGTGTTGAACGTTCTGGCGCTGGGCCTGACGACCTTCTTGTACGGGACGATCATGAAGGACGCTCAGGACGTCCTGAACACCAACCGCTACTCGCTGCCCGACATCCCGATCCCTGGCCTGGTCGAGATTCCGGTCATCGGGCCGGTCCTGTTCGATCAGTCGATCCTCGTCTACCTCATGTACGCGGCCGTCATCGCGCTGTCGTTCTTCCTGTTCCGATCTCGCTGGGGTCTGCGCCTGCGGGCGTGCGGCGAGCACCCACGCGCGGCCGACACGGTCGGCATCAACGTGGCGCGTACTCGCACTGCCAACACGATCCTGGGTTCTGCGTTCGCAGGTCTGGGTGGTGCGTTCTTCACGATTGGATCGGGTCTGGCGTTCACGGACAACATCTCTGCAGGTAATGGCTACATTGCCCTGGCGGCGATGATTCTGGGCAAGTGGAATCCGCTGGGGGCGATGAGTGCAGCCGTCATGTTTGGCTTCGCGCAGGCGATGGCCCGTATGCTGCCCAACATTGAGCCTTCGATTCCCGCGAACCTGATTTCGATGATTCCTTACGTGGTGACGATTGTCGCTGTGGCCGGTTTCGTCGGTAAGTCTCGCGCCCCCGCGGCCGAGAACATTCCCTACGTGAAGTGAGGAGCGTGGAACAGGTGACGACGATCGATTGGGATGCCCTGCTGGGCGTCGCCATCGACGCGATGACATGCGCGTATTGTCCCTACTCGCACTTCCCGGTGGGCGCGGCGGGCCTGAGTGCCGATGGCCGTATCGTCAGCGGTTGCAACGTGGAGAACGCGGGTTACGGCGTGACGCTGTGCGCCGAGTGCGGCATGGTCTCGGACTTGATCCGCACCGGCGGAGGCACACTCGTCGCGGTTGTCGCCGTCAACGGGGACCGGGTTCCGGTGGCCCCGTGCGGGCGGTGCCGCCAGCTCATCTACGAGCATGGCGGCCCCTCCTGCCTGGTCCTCATGCCAGGCGGCGTCGCCGACATGACCCAGGTCCTGCCCGGTGCCTTTGGCCCCCACGACCTGGAGGAGGCTGCTTCCCGCGGCACCGCCAGGTCAGATGATGCTCACGACGCGGCCCAGGCCTCGTCTCAGAAGAAAGAAGGAAACGTTGGCACTGTTTGATGCCGTTGACATTATCCGCACGAAGCGGGATGGGGGAGTACTCACCCCCGACCAGATTGACTGGGTGATCGACGCCTACACGAAGGGCGTCGTCAAGGACGAGCAGATGTCTGCCCTGGCTATGGCGATCTTTTTGCGTGGGATGAACCGCGCCGAGATCGCCCGCTGGACGGACGCGATGATCCGTTCGGGGGAGCGCATGGACTTCTCCGGGATTGGCAAACCGACCGCAGACAAGCACTCCACGGGAGGCGTGGGCGACAAGATCACGCTTCCGCTGGCTCCGCTCGTCGCGTGCTTCGGCGTGGCCGTCCCGCAGCTGTCGGGCCGAGGCCTGGGGCACACGGGCGGTACCCTGGACAAGATGGAGTCCATCTCCGGGTGGCGCGCTAATCTGTCCAACGAGGAGATTCTGGCTCAGCTCGGTGAAGGCTGCGGCGCGGTCATCTGCGCGGCGGGGTCGGGTCTGGCACCCGCGGACAAGAAGCTCTACGCGCTGCGCGACATCACGTCCACGGTCGAATCGATTCCGCTGATCTCCAGCTCCATCATGAGTAAGAAGATCGCCGAGGGAACGAGCGCTCTCGTCCTGGACGTCAAGGTCGGCTCGGGTGCCTTCATGAAGGATCTGGACGCCGCGCGCGAGCTCGCCCGCACGATGGTGGATCTCGGCACCGACGCAGGGGTGGCCACGCGCGCGCTCCTGACCGACATGTCCGTGCCGCTGGGCAGGAAGATCGGTAATGCCCTCGAGGTTGAAGAATCCGTCGAGGTGCTTGCGGGCGGCGGCCCTGCCGATGTCGTTGAGCTGACCTGCGAGCTTGCCCGTAACATGCTCGATCTTGCTGGCGTGCACGACGCTGACGTGGAGGCCGCGCTGCGCGATGGCCGCGCCATGGATCGCTGGCGCGCGATGATTCGCGAGCAGGGCGGTGACCCGGACGCAGCCATGCCTCGTGCCGTGCACACTCACGAGGTGTGTGCTGAAGGCAATGGAACGATCGTTGGTATGGATGCCCTGAGCGTGGGCGTCGCCTCGTGGCGACTTGGCGCGGGCCGAGCCGTCAAGGACGATCCGGTGCAGGCGGGTGCCGGCATTGAGATTCACGCCAAGCCGGGCGAGACCGTCACGAAGGGGCAGCCTCTGCTCACTCTCCACACCGACGATGAGTGGCGGATTGAACGGGCATTGGAAACACTGACCGGCGCCATCGAGATCAGTGCTGGAGGGACGTATCTTCCTCACGGCGTGGTCTTGGAGACGGTGTCCTGATCGCGGCGCGGCCGGGGCGAGGAAGGAAGATACGTGGATAAGCGTGATGAGCAGTCGATTGATGCGCTCAAGCTCTACTATCAGCAGAACTTGAGTCAAGCTGAAGTCGCCGCCCGTTTGGGCATCTCGCGTCCCACAGTCGCCAAACTCCTCGCCCACGGCCGTGATCGTGGTTTCGTTACCATTTCAATACATGATCCCCGCGATGAGGCCTCTGAACTGGCTGCCCGTTTGGAGCGATGCTACGGATTATCATGCGTGCGCGTCGCGCACGGGCACGCCATGACAGAGGACGAGGCCATTGATCAGGTTGGTCGCGTCGGTGCCGACCTGGTGAGCCAGTTGGTCCACGACGGTATGAGCGTGGGTATCTCCTGGGGTCGCACGATGAGTGCGGTCGCCTCTTACTTGACTCGTTCTCCGCGCCAGGGCGTGCGCGTTGTCCAGCTCAAGGGCGGGACGTCCTTCTCTGCGCGTGCGACGCACGACTTCGAGGTGATGCGCGCGTTTTGCACGGCCTTCACCGCGCAGCCGCGTTACCTGCCCCTTCCCGTCATCTTTCAGAGTACGAAGACGGCATCGATCGTGTGCAAGGACCAGGCGATCATGAAGATCTTGGAAGAGGGCCGTAACGTTGACGTGGCTGTCTTTACGATTGGTGCGATCAGCAACGAAGTCATTTCTCTCAACCTCGGGCACCTGGGTGAGAAAGAAGTAGACACGCTGCTACACAGAGCCGTCGGTGACGCACTTTCTCACTTTTTTACGGAGAGTGGGCAGGTCGCGATTCCGGAGCTTGAGGCGCGCACTGTCAGCATTTCCCTGGAACATCTGCGTACTCGTCCTGTGCGGCTGGTTGTCGCGGGCGGAAACGTGAAAATGCGTGCGTTGGATACGGCGCTGCGTATGGGGATTGCGACGCATCTTGTGGTGGATCAGGACCTGGCGGCCGCGCTGTTGGATATGCGTGAGCGAGATGCTATGACGGAAGTAGGTGATGGCGCGAGAGATGTTGAACACTTGTCAATATAATTATTGACATATTGCTAATGGCGACAATAATCTCACCACACGGTAAAGATGCCGAGGAGCTGATTGCTCCGTGATTTGACGAAGGAAATGACACATGCGCTCGACACCGCACATCAACCCCACCGCCCCTATCGCCGAGACGATCCTCCTGCCGGGTGATCCGCTGCGCGCGAAGTTCATCGCCGAGAACTACCTGGAGGACGTCCAGCAGTTCAACGCGGTGCGTAACATGCTGGGCTTCACCGGCACCTACCAGGGCACGCCCGTGTCCGTCATGGGGACGGGTATGGGTATCCCGTCCATCTCCCTGTACTCCTACGAGCTGATCCACGAGTTCGGTTGCAAACGCCTCGTGCGCGTGGGCACCTGTGGCGCGCTCCAGCCC